>CAJWOD010000029.1 GCA_913044145.1 uncultured Nitrospina sp.
CTTAGGCAGGCAATTGGCAAATATCCGCCTGAGATGTTTTAGATCTTCCGTTTGAATGTCTGTTTTCCAGGTCCGTTTGCCTGTAACGAAAAACTTTGCCTTCATAGTTCGTAACCACCACCTCCTCATTCGTATGCTCGATAACACTATTAGGTAGGAGCCGGACCTTACCTCCACCTCCGGGAGCGTCTATCACAAAATAAGGTACGGCCATACCTGATGTATGCCCCATGAGATCTTTCATAATATCTAGACCTTTTTGAACAGAAGTGCGCAAATGATCTGTTCCTTCTGTCATATCCGCCTGATAAATATAATAGGGTTTAATACGGTTCTTCAATAATTTTTGCATCAATTCCTTCATCGTTGCAGAGTCATCATTGACGCCTTTTAACAAGACTGTTTGACTGCCTAAAGGAATTCCAATATCAGCCAGCATACCGCAGGCTTTTTCAACTTCAGGAGTTAATTCCGAGGGGTGATTGAAATGCATATTGAAATACAATGGATGATATTTTTTTAATATGGAACACAAATTTTCTGTAATCCTTGCGGGCAGAGTACCGGGAACGCGCGTGCCAATACGGATGATTTCCAAATGAGGTATAGATCGTAACTCGCTCAGAATGCGATCTAGTTCTTTATCAGGAACAAGAAGCGGGTCGCCTCCAGACATGATTACATCTCGAATTTCCGAATGGTTACGAATATACTCTATCCCTTGTCTTAATGTTTCCCGTGTAACTATTCCAGGAAAACCGATTTTTCGTTTACGTGTACAAAATCGGCAAACTATAGGGCACTGATTGTTGATCATCAACAACACCCGATCTGGGTAGCGGTGAACCAGTTCTGGAACAGGCATATCGCCTTCTTCGTTGAGAGGATCCGATATCAAATCCTCTTGAATGAAATCGTCCAATTCTTCCAGGGTTGGGACCACTTGTCTCCATAATGGGTCGTTAGAACTTTTGATTTGATCCAAAAAATAGGAATTGATTCGAATGGGGTAATTTTCACGAACCTGTTCCAACTTTTCCCTGTATTCTTTTGATTCTGGAATAAAAGGAAGGTCTTTAACTTTAACCGCACTCTGGCTGAGTTGTTTTTGCCATAATTCCATAAGTTACCTTCAGTATGTGGAAATCAAGAGTTAACAGGATAGGTTTTTTTCAGGTAGTCGATGATTTCGTACTCGTCTGCCAAAATCGTATCACCATCAACTAAAACGGGAACCGTGGTTTGTCCTGATATTTCATAAACTTCTTTTCTTTCGGGATGCGACCACGCAACATCTATCTTTTCGTATTCAAGGCCCATTTGCGCCAGTTCGTTTCTCACCAAAGCACAATAGCCACAGCCATCAATATTATATAGTTTCACTTAAATAAAGTCCTTAAAATACCTTTGATGCACAAGGAACCATAATGGCATCTACCATGCCATGAATTTTCTTTTTATCCTGAGGACAAAGAGTCGCCAGAACTCCGCCCAATTGAGTCGATTCACCTAATACAAAATAATAGGGTGTCAATCTCACTCGGCTTATCATTGTTTCGATTTTATCCTTATTCGTATTCAAATACCGAGCTTCAATTTTTTTTCCTTTATAAAACTTTTGTAAAACCGAAGGTTGATCGGGAAATTGTTTCAAAACTTTCGTCAAAGTTTGTTGCCAGATATCGCTGGAAACATCGTGCCCAACAATAACTCCTCGGCTTCCCCAAGATTCGGGACAAAAACCCGAAGGCTTTACCACCATTTCCCTTTCTTTTTGCGTCATAGGGAATAACTCCTCCCAACCTCTCACTTGATTTCCCTTCACTTCAAGATCAGGAATCACCCCATGTGGCGGAAGGGGTCTAGAATCAAGAATCCAGGTTTCTGGAATTAGATGTTCTAGAGCAGTAAAAGTTTCAGAGCCCAGTGCTTTTTCCCAATCTGATCTTAAGGAAGGATGGGAAAATAGGGCAAAACTTAGCTTTTCTTCTAACCACGGCTTATAAGGAGGGGTGGTAGTTACCTGCCCTTTTTTAGCCGCATAGAGAATTAATTCTGATTTAGGGATATTTTTAAGATCAAATAACTCGAAAAAACGGTATAAAACATCAACTCGAACCCATTTCCCCTCGTCCCTCACAAAAAGACCTTCGTCCCTAAAACTCAAATCCTTAGGGTGAACCACATACACTCCCTTATCATTTAAAAAAGACCCTAAAAATTGCATCTCACTGAGATAATCTTTAGCCTCATCGGAGACAACAATAACAACATTGGGAGTGGGCTCTCTGGCGACCGATTCCGCCATTTTGTAAAATAGGAAAGGAATACCCGCTCCCGTAATTTTCCAGGAAGGATCTTCATAAAGCGACATGAGGGCAGAGGTTAACCCAAACCCTCCCGGAACCGAGTCCAATTCAGTGACAACAAATCCTTTTTCGGTAGGTATAACATCGGGTCTTATTATTCCTGGCAATGCCTGGCGCATTCTTTTCATACGCCCGAACTCGATCAGTTCTTGAGGCTTTCCTGCATCAAGATATTCTGCTATCCATGGGTGAAAATTTCCTTTGACGCTATCTAAATAAAATCGATTAAGAACGGAATAAAACTTGAGCAGGTGTGGACCAAGTTCATGAAAAAACGTGGTTTCTTCGTGAGAGAGAAAATAAGGTTCCGGAGAGATTCGCCAGGTATTTCCAGAATCGGAAAACAGCCCGGCCTGCTTCAGAGAGGCCTTTATATCGACACATATTTTTTCAGGTTTCGCAATCATGAGTTTTCAGACTAAGAAATAAAATAGAAATTGTCAAATTCTCAACTTTAAAATAAATAGTTGATGCCAGATGTTACAATATTATCTTTAATTCGAAGGGATCGACAAATAATATGCCTCACCAACTTGAAACTGGAATGACAATACCTGTTTTTCCGCTCCCAGCAACAGTATTCTATCCAGGAACACTTTTACCCCTACATATCTTTGAGCCCCGCTACCGAGAGATGACCGCTGATGCGCTGGAAGGTAAACGCATAATAGGGATGGTACTCCTGAAATCCAATTGGGAAGAAGGTTATTTCGGCAAACCACAAATTTTCCATACGGGTTGTGTTGGAAATATTGAAAAAGAGATCAAGCATCCCGACGGTAAATATAATTTTACATTGATGGGCCTTCGTCGGTTTCGAATTATTAAGGAGGAAGAAGGAAAGCTCTATCGCCAAGCGAAAATAGAATTGTTGGAAGAAAAAAACGAGCAGGATTTTTATGAAAATCAACCTAACGAGTACCGAGAAAAACTCATTGAAAGTTGTCGTGAATTTTTAGGATTCATCCCCAAAGGCAATTCAAAAAAGAAGGAACCTGATTGGAATTTGGGCACAAAACTCAGTGAGTTTGTCGACCGATTCGCCTATCAGCTTGATCTATCTCTCCAACAAAAGCAAAGTTTTCTTGAACAGCAAGATGTCCTCAAACGCGCAGAATTTCTTCACTCGTTCCTAAAAATGAAAATTGACCTGATCCACCTCTCAAAAATGCGTACCACCCACGACCCACGCTGGAACTAAGCAAAAGACGTTCTTTATTTCTGCAATATCAATTCTTAGCTTTCTGAGGAAATAATCAAACTCAAACAAGTAACACCTCCATCAGCTTTTTCGAATTCGCTCATTTCCAACTCAATAGTCTCAAAACCATATTGGCGAATTTTTTCGTTCACCTTTTGGAATCCGGCAGGCATGATTACTCGGTTTCCTAATGCCAGACAATTCGCAGCGTAGGAATCTCTTTCTTCCACTTCAATCCATTTAAAATTTTTGAAAACACTGGTCTCTACTCTTTCAGGACTTATGAGTAAAATATTATTTCCTAAATAACTAACTGCGCTTTTCAGATGCAACCCTTTAATAACGGGTATGCAAACCATCTTTTTACAAATATGTTTGGATAAAAACTTAGCAGCCTTCGCATCCGTTCGGCTCGTTAAACCGACATAAATTACTTCCGGAGTACTTAGAATATCTCCTCCATCCAAATAGGGTTTTAGTTGTAGGAGTTTAAGGTGATCTTTTAGTATCTTTGCAACCGACTCCACTTCGTTTCGGCGGCTTTTTTCTTTAGCGGAGCACAAGAACGCAGTCTCACCAAAAACAAAAGCGGTGTCTTCGACAAAAGTAGAGTCGGGAAGAGAATTTACAGGGGGCAAAGAAAGGATTTTACCTCCTATTTGCTTCAACGCAGAAACATAATTCTGGTGCTGGTTTAACGCTCTGAAATAATTTATCTCTGTTTTTCGAGGGTGATTGGAAATAGCTTGCGGAAAGCTGATTCCTGGGGGCCTCACTAATGCAGTGAAGGATTGCATGATTCTTCCTAGAGCAGACTCAGTCGATTGTAGGTGTGTTCATCAGCCGTGAGAAATAAAGCATTGGAAATAATTTTTTAGCCTTTCTAAAGACCTTCATCATGGCTTTGCTGGGTTTAAGTCCCTTTGCAATTTTGTCGGGTTTGGCCACGTACACAATCCCATTGATCATCAGGAAATCGTGGCGGTTGAAACGCATGACCTTTCGTTGATATTCATTCGGGTGATCAAAAATTTCATCCAATTTCACCACGAATTTTTCATCCATCTCATAGAGCTCCCCGTGCATCATTCCAGCAGTATCAGCGGTGGGCTCGATATTCGCGTGGCCTAGGCCTTCTTGTCCGCCATTGTCTTTAGGAATTTTATTGAACACCCGAGTCCAACCCGACAAGCTAACAGAAGACTTGGAAATATATTCCAGCCCATGTTTTTTAAACACTTCTTCATTGATCAATTCATCATAAGCAAAAAAATGTACTGCATCTACCATTGGTTTTGGACTCCAAGCCTTGATTGTGTGGTTTAATTCATATACACCCAACTGCACAAATGTTAAAGCCTTGCTGGTGTTTGGGGATTATGATAATATCAGAAAACGTCCCGTATTTGCATTTTGTATCGAGAATTTTTTCAGGGATGACAATTCATGCGCCCCAATTAATTCATAAAAAAATCCCTACGATTAAATTAAAAGTTTTTATTTCATTTATTTAAGGAGTTATCTATGTCAGCCGGTAAAGTGGTTATTGTATCTGATGGAGAATTTGAGCAAACGGTTCTTAAATCAGAAATACCTGTCATGCTCGATTTTTGGGCCGAATGGTGCCAACCTTGTAAAATGCTCGCGCCCACCGTTGAAGAGCTTGCTGGAGAATTTGAAGGTCAGCTTTTGGTTGGCAAGCTTAATGTAGACGATAATCCCAACACGGCCACCAATTATGGAATCCGTGGGATCCCAACCCTCTTATTTATAAAAGATGGGCAGGTGGTACAACAATTGGTGGGCGTTAAGTCTAAAGCCGATATTAAAAAAGTAATAGAAGAAAACTTAGGATAAAGTATAAACGTAATAATAAATAAAACCCCTTTCCCGGCTGGGGAAAGGGGTTTTATTTTAATGTACCGCAAACTCCGAACCAACCTTCTGGACACTTGCTTGACTAGCCTTTCCCATCGCAGTAAATCTATACTGAAAGACACGATTGTCTTTTTTCCAAACTTAGACTCTATAGAAGCAGCGGCTATTAACTAGTCTTTAAGAACCTTGTAGATGTAATATTGCTGCGAAATAGTCAGGATATTGTTCACAGTCCAATAAATGACAAGCCCCGCAGGGAATGAAATAAATAAAAAAGTAAACACGATAGGTAGGAACATCATAATTTTTTGCTGCATAGGATCACCAACAGAAGGCGTCATTTTTTGTTGTAGGAACATGGTAATACCCATGAGAACTGGCGTTACATAATAGGGGTCTTGCACTGAAAGATCGGTAATCCAACCTATGAAAGGTGCTCCACGAAGTTCAATTGAAAAAAACAATGCATGGTACAGGGCAATGAATACAGGTATCTGCAAAAGCATCGGAAGACAACCGCCTACAGGATTCACCTTATGTTTTTTGTATAGCTCCAGTAACTCTTCGTTCATCTTCTGGCGATCGTCTTTATTTCTCTCCTGAATTACTTTCACGTAAGGCTGGATTTTTTGCATGCCCTTCATGGATTTAAAACTTTTATGTGTCAACGGAAAGAACAATAACTTGATGATCAGAGTCAAAAAAATAATTGACCAGCCATAGTTTTGGGTTAAACCATAAAAATAGGCCAGCACTTTTAAAAGCGGCTTAACAAGGAAGGCGAACTTGTTACCAAACCATCCGTAATCGATCATCCGAACAAGGTTGTTACCTTTCTTTTCCAGAATTTCGAGTGCTTTAGTGCCGGCATAAAAAAGATGTGAGGCGGTGGCAGCCGATTGAACAGATTCATATTCCAAACCGACAAAAACCTGATCTTTTTCTTTAAATACTATTCCCGCTTTACTCCCTTGCAGTGGGACCAGAGCAGAACCAAAATATTTGTTCTGGAAAGCAACCCACTTCAAATCACCACGGTGGTAGGCAGTAGCATTCAATTCTTCTGGCGGATGCTCAATACGCTCATTGTTGTTAAATACGGTGGCGCCAGAAAAAACAATGTAATCGGTTTGAGAAGAAATTTTTCCGCCCATTCCCGGACCCAAGATAATACTGTATTGAAGGTTTTTAGCTGCTAACGGAGAAGCTGTGATGCGCGTCTTAACTTCAACAGCATAATCATTATGATGAAATTTAAATTCCCGAAAAACTTCCAGCCCTGACTCATGTTTTAAAGTAAGTGTCAACACACCTTCAGGGTTAGATTCGTCTAGAACGATAGAAGATGTTGAAGGTTCATAATAAGCATTTTGTAAAATAGAAGTGATTTCTGGATCATCTGATTTTATAGATAAAGCATCGGTTAAATTATCAGGGTTATTAATCAGGTCGATAACATCACCGTCATCATTTCTAAAACGCGGAAGGAGAATATGTTTTATAACCCCGCCTTTATTACTAAAAATGTAATGAATTTCTCCAGCTTCAACCTGAATTTCTTTCTCATTTCCAGGAAACGGACTGGAAACAATTGTCGGCGTAACTGCCGATTGAAAATCGGATTGTTGAGAAGAGATCAATGGCGAGGTAACTACGGTACTCTGGTCTGAAGAGGGAACAGAGGGTGACTTGGAACTTTTTTTGATATCTGTTTTTTTAATCCTCTGGGGTTCAAATTGCGCCATGAAAGCTCCCCAGCCAATAAAAACTGCCAATGATAAAACAAAGGCAAGTAGCAATCTTTTTTCCAAATCAAATCTCCGGTTAACTAATAAATATTTAGCTCAAAACTACCTAAGCTTTAAAAAAACTAAGACCCTAAATACAAAACTATTTTAAAGGGTCTGACCCTCCTTCGTGATAGGGATGGCATTTAAAAATACGGGTGGCAATCAAAACAACCGCCTTAACCAAAGAATAGCGTTGTATTGCCTGAGCTGCATATTCCGAACAACTAGGATAAAAACGACAGGCCGGCAGCAAAAAAGGTGATATCCAGCGTTGATATCCACGAACAAATTTTAGGAAAATTCGATTCAACATTGAGGACCTATTTCGGGTTGGGGAAGTCTAAAGTCGAGGAGTCACTTGATAGCCAGAAGGGCATTCGAGAGTTTTTCATCTGTAACCTTGTAGGATTCGACAACCATTTCCTTTCCGGAAATAACAACAATGTCTGTTGCCGGAATTATCTGATGTTTCACCTGCCGAAATATTTCGCGAATAGTTCTTTTCACCCGGTTTCGTGCTACAGCATTACCAATTCTTTTTGATGCGATAATCCCCAGTCTTTTCCTATTCAAACTATTTGGAAGTGAAAAAATAGTGCACAGTTGCCCTACGCGATTCTTTTTCCCTTCGGCAAGAACTTTTTCGAACTCGAGTCTTGTGGTAAGTCTTTCTAATTTACTAAACGACAAATCAGCCATTTTTCAGGCAGACAGGAGTTTTCTTCCTTTTCGCCTACGGTTAGCCAAAATACGTCTACCACCTACAGTAGAACTTCGTTTTCGGAATCCATGTACGCGTTTTCTCTTGATATTGCTGGGTTGAAACGTTCTTTTCATGAATCTTTCTTTCTTATAAATACGAAAAACCCGCCTTACCTCATCAAATCAAACAGTTAGTCATCCTTATGAGGGAAATGCGGGAAGGTAGGCTGAATTATTTCACTGGCTACTGCTCTTGTCAAGCACTAAGCCACGGTCAAAAACTAGAAATAGGTTAACTTCTGGAATTGCACCTCTAAAATTACCCCTATATGACACCTTAAAGCTTTTAATTTTCAGGATCCCAAAAATTGCCAATCTGCCAAGGGTCTAACTTTGCTTTCCTCGTTAGGGAGGAAAATGTTATCATTTTAAAACCATGAAAACATTATTGATTTTTCCGGCACAGTGGTATCCAACGCAGCCTTATTTGAGCACCCCATACTTAACTGCTTTTTTACAGAACAAAGGGTGGGAGGTATCTCAAAGGGATTTCAACATCGAATCGTACGACCACTTTCTATCTGCTCCCCTTCTGAGGAAGGCAGAGGCATTGATGCGTGGACGGCAGGAATCGTTAAAAGCTCAGAACTCTCTTTCGATCAAGGAAAAATCTACCCTGGACGTCTTATCGATGGGCCTTAAATTCTCTAGCCGCATCATTGACGGAGTAGAAGAAGCCAAATCGGTGATGCGAACTCCGGAGCGTTTCTTCGATTTCGAGGCATACCAGCAGGCCGATATGGTCATTAAGTCAGCCTTAAAATTAGTTTCCGATGCCTATGCTCCTGCTATTTTCAGTCTATCTACTTTTGAAAGTGGCACCCGAGCCGAGGAGTCTACTCGAAAAGCTCACGAAACCACACGCGACATCGCCACCAATCCTTTCATTAATTTGTATGAAAAAAACCTGCTCCCTAATGAAAATTGGCAGGAATATAATGTGGTTGGCATTTCTATAATAGGTATTTCACAAATCATTCCTGGGCTCACACTGGCAAGAATGCTAAAAGAGAAATATCCTCATCTGCATATAACATTGGGCGGTCCTATTTTCAGTGTCAACGCAGGTCAGTTAATGGGCCACCCAGAATTTTTTGATGATTTTTGCCACAGTATTGTTACCTTTGAGGGGGAAGAACCCATGCATCGTTTGCTCTCTAGTCTGAAGGCAGGGGATTCCTTATACAACGTTCCTAATTTGCTGCATCTTGACGACAGAGAAGTGGTACAAAACAAGGAGAGAGTGGAACTGAGATTCGAGGAATTGCCGAATCCTGTTTTTGACGGCTTACCGATGGATAAATATCTATCTCCCTACCCCATCATTCCTGTACTACAAAGCCGCGGTTGCTATTGGGGTAAATGTACGTTTTGCACACATAGTTTTGTTTATGGCCACCGTTACGGAAAACAAAAGACTCAGGCAATGGTGGATGAACTGGAAAACTTAATGAAAAAATACAATACAAAATACTTTACGTTTTCCGATGAAGCTGTATCTCCACATTCTTTAAATGACGTTTCGGAAGAAATGATCGAGCGCGGAGTTGAAATCCGCTCCTTAGCCTTACTGAAGTTTGAAAAGGTAATGGACGAAGACCTGTTCGAAAAAATGAAAAAAGCCGGTTTTATATTCTTAATGTTTGGCTTGGAAAGCGCAAATGATCGGATCCTTGCTCTTATAGATAAAGGAACAACCAAGGAAGTGGAACGCGATGTATTAATGAAAAGTCACAAGGCCGGAATTTGGAACCATTCGTTTTTGTTTTTCGGATTCCCTACAGAAACACGACCCGAAGCACAGGAAACCATCGATTTTTTAAGAAACAATTTGCAATCGATCCATTCTTTTGGACCCGGAGTGTTTTTGCTCAATCGCGATTCAAGCTGCTACCAATATCCTGAAAAATTTTCTATCGAAAAAATCATTGAAGATCCCGACCGCAATATCGCTATGAATTTGGACTTTGTCGCGAAAGAAGGAATGACTCGAGAGGAAGCAGTAGAAATGAACGACACTTGCATACGCATGGCAGAAGAATATTTCCAATCCTTAAAAGTGTGGGGTACGTTGCCACGCGAACATTTTCTACTTTATATAGATAAGTTTGGAAAAGAAGCATTGAACGGCAAACAACCTCCTGCTGAAGAAGAGGATAAGGTTCTTTGCCGAGCTTAGACCACTATAATAGGAAAATTTTGAAACTGAGCAACCTATGAAACACCTACTAATATTTCCACCGGACTGGTTACCCTCAGAGCCTTATTTAAGCCTGCCATCTTTGGCATCTGTGTTGCGACCCGCGGGTCACGACGTGGTACAGATGGATGTTAATGTGGAAATGTACGATTTATTTTTCAGTCGGCGTTTTCTTGAGCATGTGGCACCTCGCATTGCTCATGAAAAACAACACCTTCAAGAAGTTCAAGAAAAACGCCAACTAGATGAAGAAGAACAAGAACTATTAGATAAGTTAGTGACCTGCACGCCGGAACTATTTCAACAACTTTCAAATGACGTTGAACGAGCCAAGAGAATTCTGCGAAGTCAGGCTTTTTACGATATTGATCAGTTGGAGTGGGCCACCAACTGCCTGCATCAGACGATGGCTTTGATCTCTCTGGGCTATTACCCGGCGCAGATTTGTTTTCCACCCATCGAAACGGATATCGTTTATAAACCGTTTATGTCGAGTGAGATCAT
>CAJWOD010000030.1 GCA_913044145.1 uncultured Nitrospina sp.
TAATTAAATATAGGGGGTAAGTCAAATAATAATAGACGGGCAAATTAATGCGGCGGAGCGAGTTGGGTGACGGAATTCAATATATAAAATTAGTCAGCTCTTTACCCGCTCCAGATACTCGCCGGAAGTTGTCGAAACTCTGACCGACTCCCCTATCTTAATGAATTGAGGTACTGTTACGACCATTCCTGTTTCTAAAGTGGCTGGTTTTCCCGATCCGGATGCGGTCGCACCCTTCAACCCAGGCTCCGTATCCGTCACCTTCAGCTCAACCATTTCAGGAAAAGATACACCGATGGCAGCATTATCGCAAAACTCTACGATGAGACGGGTATTGGGCAGCATAAATTTTTTCCCATCGCCAATAATTTTCTCATCCAGAAAAACCTGCTCATAGGTTTCGCAATTCATAAAACAATACCCCGAAGGATCTTCGTAAAGATATTCCATATCAACTTGTTCCATTTCCGCGCGTTCGACGGCTTCGTCGGCCCGAAATTTGATTTCAGTCTGTGTGCCGTCCTTAAGGTTTCTTAATTTAGCCTGCATGAAGGCTTTGCCTTTTCCTGGCGTACGGTGCTCTGCTGTCATAACTCGATACAGAACCCCTTTTACCTTAATCACATAACCGGAACGCAACCCATTACCATTTACAAATGCCACCATTATTTGAAGACCTCAATGAACAAATTCTAATCCGTCGTTTTATGCGCTTAGAGAAAGCTAGATTGTGTGATTATATAGAGCAGATCTTAAGAATCAAGATAAATTAGGGGAGTCGCACCTCCCCCCTTAATTAACCCTGAAATATGAATTGTCCACTTTGCAGCACTGCTGCCAAATATTTTACTACAGGAGAAAATCGGGAATACCAACTTTGTAACCTTTGTGGGTTGATATTTGTTCCTCCTGAATTCCATATTTCAGTTGAATCTGAAATAACACGATATCGAGAACATGAAAATAGCCTAGACAATGAAGGTTATGTGAATATGTTCATGAAAAAAATTACTCTTGTTAAAAAACACTGTACACCATTAAAAACTGCGCTGGATTTTGGTTGTGGATACGAGCCGGTGCTAAAAACCATGCTTGAAAAAGAAGGGATCAAAACTGAGATTTATGATCTCAATTTTTTTCCAAATTTTCCCAAAAATAAAAATTATGACTTGGTTATCTCTACAGAAACTTTTGAGCATTTCAAAAACCCATTACAGGATATTCGACAGGCGACAGCCTGTATTTCTCCCTATGGTTTTCTTGCTGTAATGACCCACTTTTACCCACTAGAGGATGGGGAACCCTGTGAAAAAAAATTTTCGCAATGGTATTACAAGCGGGACCCTACTCATATCGCTTTTTATTCATCCAAATCATTCCAATGGATTGCAGAGAAAATAGGGTTCCAAATTATTTTAAATAACCAGTTTGATTTTATTCTATTACAAAAGGCTTTCCCCCTTTGAAAAGCCCCCCTTTTACTGCAAAGTTTGATATAAAAGTATTTTTTTAAGTTTAAAAATGTTGCGCTGATTCAATGCGGGTTTATTAGAAATCTAACCACGAGGAATTATGTCAGGAGAATATATCTTTACCATGCAGGGCCTCATCAAGAGGTACGGTCGCAAGGAGGTTCTAAATGGAATTAATCTTAGTTTTTATCATGGGGCAAAAATCGGCGTCGTCGGCGAGAACGGTTCAGGAAAATCGACACTACTTAAAATTATGGCTGGCGAAGATAAAGAGTTTGAAGGCCAGGCAACTCCATTAAAAGGTTCTACAATTGGTTTTCTTCCGCAAGAACCCGTTTTAAATAATGATCAAACGGTGCGTGAAAATGTGGAACAGGCTTTCGGTGATATAAAAAAAATAATCGAAGAGTTTAACGCCATCAGCGCCAAAATGGCCGAGCCTATGTCCGATGATGAAATGGAAAAAGCCATAGATAAAATGGGGCGCTTGCAAGATCAGATCGATGCCGTCGATGGCTGGGAACTTGATCGCCAGGTAGAAGTCGCTATGGATGCTTTGGTTCTACCTGCTGACAACCAAAAAGCCGGAACTCTTTCAGGGGGAGAAGCACGCCGTGTCGCCTTATGCAAACTATTATTGCAAAAACCCGATATGATACTTCTCGATGAACCCACTAATCATCTCGATGCTGAAACTGTTCAGTGGCTAGAAGATACTCTATCCAACTATCCTGGCAACGTTATAGTTTCAACTCATGATCGGTATTTTCTTGATAATATTACTAAATGGATTCTTGAACTGGAAATTGGAAAAGGAATACCTTTCGAAGGCAATTACTCTTCTTGGTTGGAACAAAAAGCTGAAATATTACGGCAACGGGAAAAGACCGCCTCCACTTTGCAAAAACGACTTGATAAGGAACTGCAATGGCTTCGGGAAACACCCGGAGCACGCAGAAAAAATAATAAAGGAAGAATTAACGAATACGAAAAGTTATCATCAAGAAAAATAGATATAGAAGATAATACACTGGAAATTCAAATTGCGCCGGGTCCACAACTGGGAGAGCAAGTCATTGAAGTAGAATCATTAGAGAAAGGTTATGGAAGCGAACCTATCTTTACAGACCTTACCTTTTCAGTTCCGCGTGGAGCTGTCGTTGGACTAGTTGGCCCCAACGGCACAGGTAAAACAACCCTTTTCAAAATGATTGCAGGTGAAGAACAACCAGACTCAGGAAGTCTAAAACTGGGATCTACTGTGCAGTTATCTTATGTCGATCAACATCGGCACGACTTGGATGCAGAAAATACTGTATTCCAAGAAGTTACAGGAGGAACCGAGCATATAGAAATTGCGGGAAAAACAATCAACTCACGCTCTTATGTAGGTCGCTTCAATTTTAAAGGGCCCGACCAACAAAAAAAGGTAGGAGAACTTTCTGGTGGCGAGCGTAACCGGGTTCACTTAGCCAAACTATTACGACGTGGAGGTAATGTACTGCTCTTAGATGAGCCAACTAATGATCTAGATGTAACAACTCTGAGAAACCTTGAAAACGCCATTCTCGATTTTAATGGTTGTGTACTGGTTATTAGCCATGATCGATTTTTTCTTGACCGAATTTGCACCCATTTACTCGTTTTTGAAGGTAACAGTAAAGTGCGCTGGTTTGAGGGTAATTTTGAAGAGTATCAGGAGAAAAGAAAACAAGAATTAGGAGGGAAGGAAGAAAATCGTCGTTCAAAATATAAAAAACTCACTATACGTTAGTTCATTTTTTATTTCCCAAACTGTCTAACGTAATGAATCAATACCCATATCTTCCAGTCCGCAAGATCTGAATAAGCTGGCATTGCTGTACCTTCAATGCCATTCTTGATCGTCCAAAACATCTGACCATCCGAAACATTTTTCATTGTTTCTGCACAAGTAAAGTTTCTGGCCGGTGGATTGGCTTGCAGCCCTAATTCTCCAGTTCCATCACCTCTTGCTCCATGGCAATGCAAACATTGTATCGGTTGTGCTTTAGCCATATATAGCACCTCGCCTTTTTTTAACCGCTTAGCAGTTATCTCGAGAGGGTTTTTTAACTCCAAGTATTTTGTAGGAGCTGCAGGAGTGGTTCTTTTTTGTGGACACTGGGCATTATCAGGCTCATCAGCAAATACCGGTGAGGATCCAAAAACCAAAAAAGTAAGAAAAAGAAAATTTATTATTTTTTTCATTATTTATGCTTAAAGGTAGAACGAAGGTAAGCAATAACATCTGCTATATTTTGTTTAGAGAGAGTCAGTCCCCAGTCTGGCATATTTGATGATTTCCCAAGACTTTTTCCTCCGTAAAAAATAAGGTTATAAAGATAATCATCTGAATAATCGCTCAAAGACAATTCAGAGTGAACAGCAGGTTTGGGGTCTAGTCCCCTTGCCCCAGGACCATCACCTCTTCCTTCTTTGCCATGACATTGCACACAATACTCTTTGTATACTTTTGTTCCCCGTTCTATATCTGAATTCTTGAATTCTTTCGATTTCCAGGGTTCGTAATATTTAAAATCCTTTACGCCCAGAGTCATAACATAGCCGATTATATGTCGTGCTTTCCTCACGCTAATATCAGCAAGATACTCGCCACTATGTGGCGTAAAGTCCTGAGGGTTTTTTGCAAATCGACTCAACCAATCGAGGGTATAACGGTTACCCGCATCAAATAGGGTTGCGCTAATAGGACCGCCGATAAGTTTTCCTTCGCTATCCTTAGTTTGATGACAACCTAAACAGGAATATTCCTTGAATAATTCTGCACCTAACTTTGCATCCATTTTTGTATAGGTCGACATGTCAATAAGACTTTTTTTTATGCGAGAATCCAGCAAGTTTTTTTCCATATAATCCGCCACTACTTTTGCCTCTTCAATAGTCAAAATCATATGCTTTAGCGATAGACGCAACTTATCCCAACGATATCCGTTAGGATAAAGGTTTTCCTCTTGCCCCAATAGACGTCGAATCAACCAAGGTCTTTGGTATTTCACCCCACCCCACATTAAATCGGGAGCCTTGAGTTCAAATTTTGATTTTGGTTTTCCCTTAAAACGGTGACAGCTCTTGCATTGGCTGTTAATGATTTTTTCAGCATAGCCATCGGTCCCCGCCCAGAGCGCTGAGGGTAAAAGTATGCTTTGGGCTAAAAAAGAAAAAATCAAAAATAATTTGAACCAGCTAAACATATTTATGCTCCATGCTTAATTTACGACTTAAATATTTGATCGATTGGTTAAGTAAAACATTATGATCAAGTTTCTAAAAATCTTCGTATATATATGATGAGTTGCCAAATCTGCTCTTTGCTCAAAGAAAATTTGTGCGCCGGCATGGCTGTACCTTTAGAACCATTTCTAATAACCCAGAATAGCTGGCCATCCAAAAGACCTTTCATAGTTTTTCCACAAGTAAAGTTTCTAGGGGGTGGTTCCATTCCTTTTGCCAGGCTTCCGTTTCCATTACCCCGCATTCCATGACAAAGTTTACAAGCCGTTGGCTTTGTATCTTTAACAAATAGGTTCCTACCTTTTTGAATATTTTCCTTGGTCGGTAATAGTGGATTGATTTTTCTAAGATATCCACCAGGGGCTGTTTTAGTTTTTCTATTTTGAGGGCAAATACCAGAAGCTACCTTGATAATATTCACAGATTCAAAATCAGAACTCTCATAAGAATATGGAAAAATCCGTTTACTGGCTTTTTTAAAATCCTTCTTTAGATATACAACAGCGCCATTTCGAAACTCATAAGCGTGGACTGGCACAACAGCAATAAGCATAAGAAGAAGGAAAACAATTTTATTAAGCATTTTATCTGATTTGATTTTCCTTACAGGAAGCATCGGGATTAAAAACTTTTAAACAGGTTTAGAAATTTAATTCGTTGTTCAGAATGAGTAACTATAGGTTTTGGATAATCTTTTCCTAAAATGCAATTAACCTTTTCTTGGATTTCTTGGTTGGCAACATGGGGCCAATGAATTTGTTTTTTGGAAAAGTTTTTTAGCTCAGGAATAAAATTTTTAATAAAATTTCCTTCTGGGTCAAACTTTTCAGATTGGCTAATCGGATTAAATATTCTGAAATAAGGTTGGGCATCGCAACCCGTTGAGGCACACCATTGCCAACCTCCGTTATTTGCAGCGAGGTCAAAGTCCAAAAGATTTCTGGCAAACCAATCCTCCCCTTTGCGCCAATCGACCAGAAGGTCCTTAGTTAAAAAAGAGGCAACTATCATGCGTAGTCGGTTATGCATCCAACCGGTTTTATTAAAACAGCGCATAGCTGCATCTACTAAAGGAAAACCCGTCATTCCCTGACACCAAAGCATGAAATTTTTTTGAGTGCCGGGCCATTTTATAGAGTCGTATTTTTTTTTGAAGCATCCCTTCACTACATGCGGAAATTGATCCAGTATCATCTGGTAGAAATCTCGCCAAATCAACTCTGATAACCATGTTTTTGCACCTAAGCTTGGGTTAGTTAGAGCAAACCGCACAAGAGATCTAATAGATAAAGTTCCATATCTCAAATGTACTGAAAGGCGGGAAGTACCATTAGGTAAAATAGGATAATTCCGGTTTTTGTCATAACTAGGCAGATCAGGTAAAAAATTTTTTAGTTGTTTTTTTGCCGCACTCTCTCCAACCTTTAAATATAAATCGGCGTAATCAAAACCCAACTTCTTTAGCGACCAGCCTACAATTTCTTTATCAAGTTGTTTTAGGGGCACAAGTCTTTTTAGCTGAGAACGATGATCTTGGTAGAGACAAGCATTCAACTCCTTCAGCCACTTGTTTTTATAGGGAGTGAAAACTTTGTATGCGGCCCCGGATTGAGTTAACAACTCATTACCCTCAAAAATAACCTGATCCTTATAATCATGAAAGGCGATACCTAGCTTATTACAAGCGGTTTGAACAGCTTTATCACGCTTCTTTGCATATGGCTCATAATCACGGTTAACAAAAATAGCGCTGGCTTGGATCCGTTTGGCAAATTCTAAAATTTCTCTTTTAGGGTCTCCATGTAATAAAACTAAAGCAGAACCTTTTTTGCGAACTTTCCGATCCAAGTCAAGGAGGGCATTATGAATCGCAGTCATGCGCCTATCATTTTTGTCCTTAAGCCTATCTAGGATATTAGTATCAAAAACAAAAACTAATACTACCTCTTTGGAAAGTCTTGTGGCGGCGCTGAGTGCAACATTGTCTTCAAGCCGAAGATCTCTCCTTAACCAAAATATTGATCTCCGAAAGCTCATTTCTTAAAACCGTAATTAACAATTATTAATAATGCTTTTAGATCTCTGTTAGGAGGCCAAGTTTGAATTAAAAATTAAGCTCGCCATCAACCTGAAAACTAAGATCGATGGGGCTTTAGCGTTTTGGTTCAGAAAGTTTTCTTAAATAATGAACAATCAACCAGATTTCTCGGTCCTTCAGGTTTTTGAATGCAGGCATCCCTGTGCCTGGAGAACCATTGCGAATGATCCAAAATAACTGACCATCAGAAATAGTTTTCATGGTTTCCCTGCATGTAAAGTTTCTTGGTGGAGGGTTCAAGCCTTGCGCCATAATTCCCAATCCGTTCCCCGTAACACCGTGGCAAATTTTACATGCAGTAGGCTGCACATCAACCTGAAATAATGATTCACCGGCATAAAGAAGATCAGGGCTTTTCTTTAGGGGGTTCCTCTGTTTTCTTATAGTATCTGGAGCCTGGGCCGTCGTTCTAATTTGTGGACAAATTCCTTTTCCCATAAAACCTTGACCGTGATGGCCTTGAAAAGCACGAGAAGGATTTCGTCTTCCTTGGACTGGCGGGGGGCCAGCCCAAATATCAACAACCATACCAAAAACAAAAATCATAAGGACAAAAAATACGGTGAGCGCAAATTGATTCTTTGCTAAATGAAGCCTTTTCAATTTCATTATTTGAGTTTTTCTTTAATAGTTTCCATTATTCCTTATCCATCAAAGTTCGGATAAAATGAATCACGCTCCAACCTTCCTCTTCATTGATTACCTTGCCTACTCGGACGGGCATTTCCGTTCCTGGGCTACCATTTCTAAGCACCCACATCATTTCTCCATCGGTTCTGATCTCCTGCCATTTTTTATCAGTAAAATCTCTGGGAGGATGACCTGGCCGTTTCAGACCCTTTCCGTTTTCACTGTGGCAAGTTACACAAAGGCCTTTGCCATAAAATATCTGTTTTCCTAATTCGATTCTCTCAGGCGTAGCAGGATACGGATTATCTATATCCTGCAGCTCTTCAATAAGCTCTATGGGCACGCGGGGCTGATAAACATCATCATGGAACGCGCCTACGTTATCCCATTGAAGAAAGAGACCAACAAGAGAGACCCAAAAAATGGTTTTTTGCATTGAAACTCACGGAAATCAGAAAACCAGGATAATTTATTTGGGAGTCGCCTTCCTCACCAGCCTCAGGAATGCATCGACACCGGATATTTTATCTTGGTAGGCTTTTCCACCTTCGTCTTTGTATGAAACTGTTATAGCTTTGTTTCTTTTTTCATCACTGGTCCAAGTTCCCCATCCTGATCCTTTTGGGAACATGCTATCAATAAAAATTTTATCGCCATCTTTATCTGTATTGCGCTTTCTCCGATCATACAAAGTTAACGCTTCTTTTGCTGTAGGTATTCGCCAATCTTGGTATCCAGCATAGTTTTTATAATTCATCTTTTTTGCATACTCTTTTGCTGTATACCAGTTGACCCACTTGGACTCTAATTGCCAATAATCTTTTGACATCCATAACAAATTTGTTTTTCGATCGAGAACAGTACCATTCCCATACTTTGCAAACCGTTTATCAGCAGATTCTTGAATCGGTGCTCTCTGGTCGAAAGAAAAAGTAATAGAAGAAGAAATTAACGTCAGCAAGAAGATTATTGTTCCTGCGATCCATTTTGATACACGAGGCATTCCCCACTCCCTAAAAAATGTTTGGGTTGCGCGAGCAGTTTATTTAATGATCAGTATTAATTTTACCTACTTGCCCGACCTAAGTAAACGAGGAAATCGGGTTGAACCAACATACTTGATTCTGTAGAATAAACTAATAAATCCAAAGGCTTCTCCTATGAAATCCCAAGTTCAATTTCTACAACTTCTATGGATAGCGGTATTTTTTATTTTTAATTCCACATCGCTATCCTATGCCAAACCTCAGGATAAAGACCGTTGGAATAAAAAATATGATATAGAAACTTATCTCTTTGGAGAAAAACCCATTCCATTTCTGGTCGATAATATCGAAATTTTTCGAAAGGGAAAAGCACTTGATGTTGCGATGGGAGAAGGAAGAAACGGAGTTTACCTTGCCACACAAGGCTTCGATGTAACCGGGCTCGATATCTCAGAAAAGGGGCTGGAAAAAGCACAGTTACTCGCAGCAAAACATAACGTAACCATCAAAACCAAAGTCGTCGATCTGGAAAATGTCAAGTTAGAAGCCAATAGCTATGACCTCATACTTTGTACTTATTTTATGGATCGAGGGCTTTATGAGAAATTTTATGATGCACTCAAACCCGGAGGTATGGTTCTGGTCGAAACCTATAATGTAGATTACTTGAAATATCGACAGTTCAATGCAAAATGGGCCCTTAAGACCAATGAACTGCTTGACATTTTTAAGAGAATGCGGGTTCTAAGATATCAGGACTACGATGATGCAAGAGAAGCATATTCCAGTATTATTGCGCAGAAACCCTGACCCCTCTATTTTGTGAGTTACCTTGAAAAAATTTTTGTAACACTCGCCAATCTTTTTCCTGTATGGGTGCTCACAGGTGCCGCCCTGGCTTTATGGAAACCGGAAACCGCTACTTGGTTTCAGCCAACATGGATTCCCTACTTTCTCGCCATCATTATGTTGAGCATGGGTTTGACTCTGAGTATTGAAGATTTCTCCCGTGTCCTAAAAATCCCAAAATCAATCTTTCTGGGTATCGGACTGCAATACACCATCATGCCTTTTTTAGGATACGCGCTGGCGAGGCTTTTTAATCTTCCTATTGATTTTGTAATCGGACTCGTTTTGGTTGCCTGCTGTCCCGGGGGTACCGCTTCAAACGTAGTCTGTTTTATAGCAAAAGCTCATGTAGCACTCTCGGTAAGTTTGACTACTGTCTCTACCCTTCTGGCTGTTATTTTCACGCCACTTTTAACCACCTTATGGATCGAGTCTCTTTCACTGGAGCTAACTGGACTGACTCTTCAGGTCGATACTCTAGGGTTATTAATGAAAACTATTAAGGTGGTGATCCTACCCATTGTCGTGGGGGTGTTATTGAACCGATATTTTAACCCACTAGTTAAGCGAATCGAATCCTACACACCCTTTCTAGCGGTACTTTCGATTGTTTTCATTGTGAGCTTCATTCTTGCTGCAAAAAAAGATGCGATTCTTGAAATCGGCGCCCCTTTAATCGTTGCTGTTGTTTTATTACATTTTTTTGGATTCTTGTTGGGATACTTTTTGTCACGCACACTAAAATTGTCAGAAAAAAATGCGCAAACAATTTCTATTGAGGTTGGAATGCAAAATTCAGGATTAGCTACTGAACTTGCAAGAAGTAACTTTTCAAATTACACACTGGCAACGGTTCCTGGCGCTATCTCCGCACTTACACACTGCATTCTCGGTAGCATTGTGGCCGGTCTCTGCCAAATTAGAGGTCAAAAAAATTAATTACCTAGTAAAAACTTTCGCACCCTGACTAAGATGAAAACTAGAGGAGGAAATATTCGATACGAATCGCCCTAAGGAAAATAAATGGAGTATCTCCAGCTTTTGGGCTACCCCATAAATGCAATTCAAAAAATTTGAGCTCAGACTTGGTTTTAAAACATTACAAGTTCTAGACGGCTTATAATACACTAGGCTTTACAAATATTTTTAACTTCAAAGAGGAGAAAGACCCTTGCAGTATAAAGTACTTGTCGCAGCAGAGTTTAAAGGAATAAGTGAAGACTCACTGACCGAAGTTACTGGTAGATTGGAAGAACACGGATTGGAAAAAATTCCCACCTTAGAATCTACTTGGGAATTCACTTGTGAGGCAGAAGACGAGTCCGATGCTAAGGACAACGCCATCCAGGCCTTTGTCAATGTAGTCCGAACCCATCCATGTGAATTAGG
>CAJWOD010000031.1 GCA_913044145.1 uncultured Nitrospina sp.
CTTTAATACCAATACGCACTATCTTGCAAAGATTAATCGCATTAAAAACCCCAATGCTCTTTTCCCAGGGCAAAGAATTAAAATTCCCCAATCCGGTCCTCCCATCAGGCTTGCTAAACTAGATATAAAGAAAAAGAGGATGCAGAGCGAATATTATTGGGTTAAAAGAAATGACAATCTCTCCAAGATTGCAAAGCGATTTGATACAAATGTCAGCTTTTTAAAAAGTTTAAATAGAATGAGAGACCCTAACTCTTTGTACCCCGGGCAAAAATTGCGGATTGCTAATAGGCTTCCAAACCCAGTTAAAATTGAGAAAAAAAGTCAATTAAATACCAAACGTCCGGAAGATCGAAAAATAATAGGAAATACTTCTCCCGGTAATCAAAAAGGGATTAAAAGTGAGGAGGTTGTTTTAAATGATAATTTGAAGGTTATTAACAGTACGAAAACAAATGGTAGTTTAAATAAAAATAGGCCTGCATTTATGCCTGTATCATTTTTAGCGAAGAATCAGCAAAAAATAGGCACTATCAGTGTTGATTTTGATGAAACCCTTAGCCATTATGCGGAATGGGCTCTGATGTCAGTGGCTGAACTGAAGAAAATCAACAAAATAAAAGGAAAAGCTGAAATAACCTTCCATGATAAAATTCGTGTCAGTTTTAAAAAGACAGGCGCAGATAAATTTGAAGAAAAAAGGCAGGAATATCATAAAGCAATTCAAGAAGACTTTTTTAACAATTATGAAATACGAAAGTTGGATAAAAGAAGTGTTGAAAAAGGAGATACTTTATGGGAAATCTGCAATGAAATATATACCATTCCCTTATGGCTTCTTAGTAGTTATAACGCTGATAAAGATATGCGCTCTTTAACAGTGGGGGAGTCAATAATAATTCCTATTATTTCTCCGAAAACCGGTTGAAAATTGGTTATTATTGAAAGTGCTTAAAAGCAGTTTTTATTGCAGTTAAATGGGCACTGATTCTTATTTCCATATCGAATAGGCTAGAAGTTTCTAAAGTAAGGCACATTTGGGTTCCTTTGGATAAACCGTATAAAGCCATCGGCCACCAATCCATTGAGGGAATATCTAATTTTTTTCCAATCACACCCTGATAAGCTTGCGAGCCAGCTATTTCACTTTCTAAATTTATAGGCATAATCCCATCTAAGGAATTTAATATTTCCAAACCTATCCTCTCGTATTTATTGCCCAACCCATTTTGATAAAGATAATAGCCTTGACTTTCATCGTCTTCGTGCAAATCTATTATTAGGTTAAAGCCTGTGTCTAATATTGATTGAGCAAAACTTACTTCTAAGGGAGGCTCCTTAACCATGAAAAGTCTATTTAAATCTTTTCCCTGATGATTTGTACGGGTGCCAAATTCGTAACCATAGGGATTAATGCAAGGTAACAAAGTAATTTCCCATTTGTTTATATAATCTAAATATTCTTTATTTTTTAAATAATATAAGATTGATTCTATTCCTCCAGGTTCATCCCCATGGATCCCTGCAGAGATAAGGGCGCGTAGAGATTTTCCTTTCCCAAGCACAATTTTAATGAGTGGATAATCCCCGACAGAAGTTTTGTATGTAGTTATTATTTCAATACTTTCTGGGTGGGTTGTAATATTTTTAAGTCGATTGATTAATGAATTGAAACTATGAATTTTTTTAATATCAGACATTAATTAAATATTCTTGTCTATAAACTCACATTCTTTATTTATGACACATTGTTGGCAGTTAAAATTTTTTGCTTTACACACGTATCGTCCGTGAAGGATTAAGTAGCGGTGAGCGTTTGTCTTCCATTTTATTGGTGTGACTCGAAGCAATTCTATTTCAGTGTCTAGAGTGGTTTTTCCAATGGCTAACCCTGTCCTGTTTGATACTCGAAATACATGAGTATCGACAGCAATGGTTGGTTGTCCAAAGCCTTCATTTAAAACTACGTTGGCTGTTTTCCGGCCTACTCCGGGCAAAAATTCTAATGCCTCTCTATTGCTAGGTATTTGGCCATCATGTTTATCCAACAATATTTTACACGTGGAGATTATATTTTTGGATTTTGTGGGTGAAAGGCCTACTGGTCTTATAATTTTCTGAAGCTTTTTTTGCCCTAATAACAATATGGACTTTGGAGTGGGGCAAAGCCTGAAGAGGTCATTTGTGACTAAATTTACTGTTTTGTCAGTAGATTGTGCACTTAAAATGACTGCAATTAGTAATTCGAAATGATTTTTATAAACAATTTCAGATTCGGCAGTTCCCAATTGTTTTGAGAGCTTTTTATATAATCTATTTACGACTTTGCTATCCAAAATAGTTTTTGATTTAACAGCTATGGGGATTTAGCGCATCTGACTCCAACCCAATAACTTTCAGTAGGGTCAGACATGCCCCTGTGACGGGTGGTAACTCGTAAATATTCTGCATCGATCATCCAGGAACCACCGCGGATGACTCGAAAACTTTGTCTAGCTGGACCTTTTGGATTATTTATGGGACTGGTTTTATAATATTCTAGGGAGAACCAGTCTTCTACCCATTCCCATACATTACCCATCATATCGTGTAGTCCCCATGCATTGGGAGATTTTTTACCAACCTGCGGCACCTTTCTTGGTGAGTTCCCAGAATACCACATTCGATCATCATCAATTTCATCACCCCAGGGAAATTTTGTTTGACTCCCGGCGCGTGCTGCATATTCCCACTCGGCTTCAGTAGGTAACCTTTTCCCTGTTTTTTTACAAAAAGTTTTAGCTTCATGCCAGTCAATGTGGGTAATTGGTTGTTCCGGATGATGAAAGA
The DNA here is from genome assembly GCA_913044145.1 of uncultured Nitrospina sp. Taxonomy (GTDB): domain Bacteria; phylum Nitrospinota; class Nitrospinia; order Nitrospinales; family VA-1; genus UBA8687. The sequence goes on from CAJWOD010000031.1 coordinate 2,830, forward strand.
CAGAACGGTTAAAATTCATAACCGCATTCCATTTTTTTTGCGTTACTTCATAGGTGTCTAAATAGAAACTATCTAAGCATACTTTATGAGCTGGTTTTTCGCGATTATTATCATCGTGATCTTCATAAATTGCCTCACTGTTGGTACCCATAATAAAGCACCCTGATTTAATTAAGATCATGTCATCTTCATTGGCGAACAAAAGGCCGGGAAATATCAAAGACAAGAATATAATTGGAAGAGCAGAAAATTTCATGCCGTGAATTGTACTGGTTGAACCCAAATCGGTCAAGTAATCAAAGTGAATAAAATAGTAAAAATATTCCCGATCACAAAAATATCAAGGTGCGCTAAATAAAATTTTCAATAAACTTCTAGGTTGGTTACATGGAGAGAAAAATATATAAAAATATGAATTAGTATAAATAATAAAAAGGATGTATTTATTTAAGTAAACTATATTCAACCAGAAATCATATTATTAATAGGCTGATTTTTATTACTCAACCCTTGGCCTTAGACAAACTTAATAAGTCGCTAGCAGCCTGTAAAGCTTTATCTATATCTGGAAGGCCACCTCCAGGAACAAAATCAACGTAGCGAATAATATTTTCCTTATCTGCAACAATAATAGTCCGACGTAAAATGTTCATACCCTCAATAAGTAAACCTGTATTTCTACCAAATTCAAAATCCGGCTTATCTGACAAGAAGATTAAATTATGAATATTTGATTTCATAGAAAACTGATATTGACCTTCAGAGCTATTAGTGCTGACTGTAATAATATCTACATGCTTATCTAAACCATTATTTGTCTCGCTAAATCTATGGGTCTGTTTGTCACATACAGGGGTATTAAGTTGAGGTACAACACTTATAATCTTTATTTTTCCTTTAAGACTTTTTAGATCAACATCCGCAGCACCATAAGCCTTAAGTTTTGCTTCAGGAAGAGGTTTACCAACTACAAGAATATCTCGACTACTAATAACATTACCTGAGAAACCCTCTACAGGCATTATCATAAATACTAATAAAGACACCCTGAATAAAAATCTACCAAATATTAAATTATTCATGATCCACCTTAAAGTTATTATATTTATCTAATTATTAAATCTAAAATTACTGCAAATTTAAAGGTTGAAACAAACTGAATCATTATTCGAAATATTCAGCGAAGTATTACGGTTTTATAGACCCTAGTAATTTTGGGTTATCCACCATCAGGCCAAACGCTGGCGCTTTTGTTTTCTGAACTGTGAACGATTGGTATAATTTCTGAAATGATTGAGTATCCAAGTTTTCATCCATTAACATTGCTAGTTGTTGTTGAGTAATTGCATTCATTGAGTGTTCGGAAAACAAGGAAGTCCCCAGTCCCGACCAATGCGATGAGACAAAACCTTGATTCACTAAATGTGTTGTGCCTAATGAATATTTTTTAGCTTTTTTCAAAAAATATTGAGCAATGTGTACCGGAACACAACGCCCAATTGCTACAACTCTAGAAGGATTTTCTGCAGGGTAGATAAATAAACCAACTTTAGTATTTCCCATTTCTTTAAACTCGCGGAGAATATAGCTATAATCCTTTTCGTATTTCTTAGATAACCAAATCTCTACTTTTGCATTTTTCTTATTTAATGACAGACAATCTTCTTTTGCATAGCTCAAGTTCATTGTTATAAAAATAATCGTAATTGTTAGAACTATCGATAAAAATACTTTTTTCATTTTTATAACCTCGAAAATAATTGATACAATAATTAAAATTACAAATTGTCTTACCGCATTAATTTAAAATCTTAAAACCTATCTAGGTCAGCATAGAGATGATGCGCTATTTTTAGTTTTTCGGATAAATTAAATCTGAATAACTCCATACAGCTCCTGCCCAACCAAGTAAAAAAGCTAATATGTAACTTAAAAAGTTCTTCATGAAACCCTCCTTTTTTAAAAAATATCTATATGCAATTTACTCTATTTAGAATCAATTATTGTCAATATTTCATTAAGTTATGGTTAAATTATTGTTAAATATTTTTAATATATTAAGCGCCTATATTCAAAGCAGATAATATTATTAAAGATAAGTCCGGTATAAAGAAAATAACTTAACCTCAGCTTTATTTAAAAGGTTATGCTCCTCCTTGGAAAGATAGAGGCATAAGAAAAAGAAAAAATGCTTTATTTAGTGGAGGGAGAATTGTATGTAGGAAAATAAAAAATAAGGCAGGATTTTCAAAAATTTTGACATTTAACTTTAATCTACAAGTTATTATATTCTTGGATGGTAGTGATGCCTAGATTCTCTTCTTTGATTGATTTCAGTCCTCCCAATAAAGCAGAAGCTCCGGCAATTGTAGTGCAATAAGGTAAATTTTTATTTAAGGAACTTCTTCTTAAAGAAAAAGAATCTTTAATTGCTTGCTCACCAAATGTTGTGTTTATTACCAAATCAATCCTACCTGACTCAATCGCTTCTACACAATGAGGTGAACCGTCTTTTACTTTTTTTATTACCTCTGCATCCACTCCGTTTATTTTTAGGTAGTCTGCCGTTCCTTTGGTTGCAACAATCTGGTAACCCATTTCCCGTAGTCCCTGTGCAATTTTTATAGATTTGGGTTTATCTGAATCCTTAACACTTATAAAGGTCGTGCCTTGTTTGGGAAGTTTGACCCCTGTTGCTAGTTGTGACTTTGCAAATGCCCGACCGAAGGTTTTATCAATACCCATAACCTCTCCCGTTGATTTCATTTCTGGGCCAAGCAAAACATCCACATCTGTAAATTTGTTAAAAGGGAAAACCGATTCCTTTACTGCTATGTGGGCAGGTTTTATTTCCTGGGTGAATCCAATTTCTTTTAAGGTTTTACCTGCCATAATACGTGCGGCGATCTTTGCAAGAGGAACACCAATCGATTTGCTTACAAATGGAATGGTGCGTGAGGCTCGAGGGTTTACTTCGATAATATAAATTTCTCCATCCTGTACAGCAAATTGAATATTAATTAAGCCTATTACATTGAGCTCTTTTGCAAGAGCAATTGTTTGATTCTTTATTTCATTGATAGTATTGGGTGGAAGAGAAAATGCGGGAAGAGAGCAAGCACTATCGCCAGAATGAATACCAGCTTCCTCAATATGTTCCATCACACCACCTATAACTACTTCCTCTCCATCAGATAATGCATCAACATCGATTTCTGTAGCATCATCCAGAAACTCATCAATCAATATTGGATGCTCTGGTGATGCCTTGACGGCATGTTGCATATAATGTTCAAGACGATCCTGGTTATATACTATTTCCATTGCTCGCCCACCCAAAACATATGAAGGTCTTACAACAACGGGATAACCAATATTAGCTGCAATTTTTTTGGCTTCGCTAAAAGAAGTGGCGGTCCCATTAGAAGGTTGTTTGAGCCCAAGTTTCTCCAAAACACCTTTAAAAAGTTCTCTATTTTCAGCTCTATCAATATCAGTCGGACTTGTTCCGATAATGGGTGCACCTGCTTCTAAAAGTGATAACGCTAGTTTTAGGGGAGTTTGTCCCCCCAATTGAACAATAATCCCTGTTGGTTGTTCTGTTTTTATAATATGTAGAACGTCCTCTAAAGTTACAGGTTCAAAATATAATCTGTCTGAGGTATCGTAGTCGGTACTAACGGTTTCTGGATTACAGTTAACCATAATTGTTTCGAAACCATCTTCTTTGAGAGCAAAAGAAGCGTGTACACAACAATAATCAAACTCAATTCCTTGACCAATTCGGTTAGGACCACCTCCTAAAATCATTATTTTTTTCTTTTCAATGGGCTTGGCTTCACATTCTTCTTCATAGGTAGAATAGAGGTATGGAGTAAATGCTTCGAATTCAGCACCGCACGTATCAACTCTTTTATAGACGGGGAATAGCCCATACTTATAGCGTTTTTCTCGTACGTTTGATTCAGAGGAGTTCAGAAATTCTGCTAGGTATTTATCGGAAAAACCATATTGTTTTGCTTTTAATAAACTCTGTTTTCCTATTTGATCGAGAGAATTAAAACTTTTTAATTCTTGCTCAAATTCAGTCAATTTTAACAGATTATCAAGGAACCAAAGATCTATACCAGTAAGCTTATTTACCTCTTGAATAGAAATCCCACGACGCAATGCGGCTACAATCTGCCATAACCGGTCAGAAAAAGAAATGGATAGTGTTTCAATTAATTTTTCTTTTTGCGCCTGAATTGACAAATCCGAATTATTTAAGTTAAAGAAAAAATTTTCTTCAAACCCATGACTCCCAATTTCCATAGAACGAATGGATTTTTGCAATGCTTCATTAAATGTTCTGCCGATAGACATTACTTCACCAACAGATTTCATTTGCGTGGTCAATATAGGTTCTGTTTGTTGAAATTTTTCAAAGGTAAATCGGGGAATTTTTACAACACAATAATCAAGGGTTGGTTCAAAAGAAGATGGGGTTACTCGAGTAATGTCGTTTTGGATTTCATTCAGAGAGTATCCAACTGCCAATTTAGCAGCAATTTTTGCTATAGGAAACCCTGTTGCTTTAGATGCTAAAGCAGAGCTGCGAGAAACACGAGGGTTCATTTCTATTACAATCATATCTCCAGTGTCAGGGTTTGTGGCAAACTGAATATTTGAGCCACCGGTATCAACTCCTATCTCCCGAATGATATCAATCGCAGCATTACGCATAATTTGATATTCTTTATCGGAAAGAGTTTGAGCTGGAGCTACTGTAATACTGTCACCCGTATGAACTCCCATCGGATCAAAATTTTCTATAGAACAAATGATAACAACATTGTCATTTAAATCACGCATTACCTCCAGTTCATATTCTTTCCATCCCAAAAGAGACTTTTCAATAAGAACTTGATGAATGGGACTGGATGTCAACGCATGCTCTACCAGAGGTACAAACTCTTCTTTGGTATAAGCAATACTACCTCCTGTCCCACCAAGGGTAAAAGAGGGACGAATAATAGCAGGAAACCCGGTCTCATTTACGATACTCCAAGCTTCATCTAGCGTTCCTGCTTGACCACTGGGTGGAACTTTTTGTCCTATACGGATCATCGCTTCTTTAAATAAGTTTCTGTCCTCTGCTTTTTTAATAGACTCAACCTTTGCTCCAATTAATTCGACGTTATATTTTTCTAGGACCCCCAACTCCGACACAGCAAGAGCAGTATTTAAAGCCGTTTGTCCACCCATAGTGGGTAGAAGGGCATCTGGCTTATCTCTTTTAATAATCTGTTCCACAACATCAGGGGTAACCGGTTCAATGTAAGTGCGATCTGCAAATTCCGGATCTGTCATTATGGTGGCTGGATTACTATTCACTAATACAACTTCATAACCTTCTTCCTTTAAAGATTTACAGGCTTGGGTGCCAGAATAATCAAATTCGCAAGCCTGCCCAATTATTATAGGGCCGGAGCCAATTAGAAGAATTTTTTTTATGTCAGATCGTTTAGGCATTAATTTAATTTCTTGGTTTCATGAGGCTCACAAATTTGTTGAATAAATAATCAGAATCGTGGGGGCCTGGAGATGCTTCAGGGTGATACTGGACTGAAAAAATAGGCAAAGTTTTATGTTGAATACCTTCTACTGTATTATCATTCAAATTTAAATGTGTGATATTAACATCCTTTAATAAAGAATTTTCCTTTACCGCAAAACCATGGTTTTGGGATGTTATTTCAACCTTACCCGAATTGGTATCAAGTACAGGCTGATTGCCTCCATGGTGCCCAAATCTTAGCTTATAAGTGCTACCATTTAACGCCAAACTTAGTATTTGGTGGCCTAAGCAAATTCCAAATATTGGTACCCTCCCCAAAAGGCCTTTAACATTTTCTATTGCATAAGGCACTGCAGCAGGGTCTCCTGGACCATTTGAAAGAAAAACTCCATCGGGATTTGTTGCAACCACTTCATCAGCGGTAGTTGCGGCAGGGAATACTTTTAATTTGCAACCAGCACGGGTAAGTTTCCTTAATATATTTCTTTTTACACCAAAATCATAGACTGACACTTTAAAGGGTCGATCTTTGGTTTTTTCCAAGCGTGTTTGGCCATTTTGAATAGTCCATTCACTCTCATTCCAGTCATAGGCTTTTTTGCAGGTCACATCTTTAACTAAATCTATGCCTATTAAATCCGGTGATTTACGGGCTTTTTCAATTAATTTATGAGGATCAGAGGTATTTGTTGAAAGGACAGCTTTTTGAGCTCCTTTATCGCGAATTCTGCGTGTCAATGCGCGGGTATCTATACCTTGAATACCAAATACGTTATTTTTTTTTAAAAAATCTTCTAAATTCCCTCGTGACCGCCAATTACTTTGAACTCTACTTAATTCCTTAATTACAAACCCCGATAAATAGGGGCGGTCGGATTCAAAATCCTCTGGATTTATTCCATAATTTCCAATTAAAGGATAGGTCATAACTACCATTTGGCCGAAATAGGAGGGGTCTGTGATAATTTCCTGGTACCCCGACATACTTGTGTTAAAAACTATTTCTGCTTCCACTTCATTTTCTGCTCCAAAATGTTCGCCTTCATAAATTTTCCCATCGGCAAGGGCTAAAACGGCTTTCATAATTTATTACTGTGTTTAGAAAAGATAGTATTGAGTTTATTTGGATTTGAATACTGTTTTACCATTAACAAGAGTTTGAAGGATTTTTCCTCTTACATTCCAGCCTTCATAAGGAGAGTTCTTGCTACGAGATTTAAACTTACTAGGATCAATGAAATATTCTTTCTTATCATCAAACAAGGTAATGTCCGCAGCTTTACCAATCTGCAATGTTCCCTTGTCCAGTCCAAAAATACGATTGGGTTGAAAAGTTAGCATATCAATAGCTTTCTCAAGGGAAATGATTTTTTTATCAACCATTTTTAAAGTTAATGGAAGCGCGGTTTCCAACCCAACGATACCGAAACAGGCTTTGCTGAACTCAACCTGTTTATCTACAAGGTCGTGTGGGGCATGATCTGTTGCTATGATATCAATAGTTCCGTCACGCATTCCTTCCCGAATCAACTCCAAATCTGAATCGGTTCTCAAAGGTGGGCTCATTTTTGCGTTTGTATTGTAGCCCCTGCATGCTTCATGGGTCAGGGTGAAATGATGCGGTGCAACCTCACAGGTAACAGGCAATCCCTTTTTCTTGGCTTGTCTTACAAGTTCAACTGAGCCCCCACTGCTGATGTGCGCAACATGAAGTCTGCCACCGGTTATTGGTAAAAGGGATATATCCCTATGGACCATTATATCTTCAGCTTCGTTAGGCATTCCCTTTAAGCCAAGCTCTGTAGAGACCACTCCCTCATTCATGCTGCCACCTTCAGTCAATGCAAGAACTTCACTGTGTTGAATACATGGTAAATCAAACATTTTGCTATATTCTAGAGCGCGGCGCATTATTTCACTGTCACTGACTGGCCTGCCATCATCGGAATAACCTATACAACCTGCTTCTTTAAGTTCCCCCATATCCGAAAGTGCCTCACCTTTTAATCCTTTGGTAATAGCTCCTATGGGCAATATGTTGATGTTAGAAGTTTCTTTTGCCTGGGTTAAAATAAAATCTGTGACTGAGCGATTATCATTTACGGGAGAGGTATTTGGCATTACGGCTACAGTAGTAAACCCTCCAGCAGCAGCTGATTCGCTGCCTGTTTGTATAGTTTCTTTATACTCATGACCCGGTTCCCTGAAATGGACATGCATATC
>CAJWOD010000032.1 GCA_913044145.1 uncultured Nitrospina sp.
GCATTTTTCAAGCAATTGTAAGAACGGACAGAAAGTTCGAGTTCTTCAACGCACTTAGCCATATTTCCGAGCATCTTTTGTTTTTTCTCATCCACCTGAGGCATCACCGGTTCAGGCTCTTCATCAAAGTTGATGAAAATTTGCATATGGTCTTTAACAATTTTTGCTGCGTGCGCCACTGCATCTTCAGGTTTAATTCCCCCGTTCGTCCATAATTCCATCACAAGAGAGTCGTAGTCACTGGATTGCCCCACCCGAGTGTTTTCTATATGATAAGAAATCTTTTCAATAGGAGAGAAACTGGAATCAATGGGAATCATTTGCACAGATTCATTTTCGATTATATGTTTATCAGCCGGAACATACCCACGACCTTTCCTGATAATCATTTCCAAATCTACTTTTGCACTCTGGTCAATTGTTAAGAGTAAGTGGTCTGGGTTTAAAATTTCAACATCCGGGTCTGCAATGATATCTTTGGCGTAAACTGAGCCAGCTTCTGAAGCCTTAATATAGATTCGTTTTGAATCTGCCTCACCAGTCAATCTCAAGTTCAACTGTTTGATATTGAGAATGATCTCTGTGACATCTTCTACCACACCCGGAATGGAGGAAAACTCATGGAAAATTCCCTCAAACTTAACCGCAACAACAGCAGCTCCTTCAATTGAAGATAGCAACATTCTACGTAAAGAGCTTCCAATGGTTACACCAAATCCGCGCTCAAATGGACCAGCGCTTAGCTTTCCATAATATTCAGACCTGTTTTTCTTATCAAATTCTAACCGCTTGGGTTTAACTATTCCTTGGGCTGTGAACATATAGCCTCCGACCGTAATATTTCTGGTCTCATCAATTGTTAATTATTTAGTTATTTTGTTATCTTGAATAAAGTTCAACTATCAATTGCTCTTCAATCGGTAACTTTACATCTTCCCTTGTAGGCATCCCTTGAACAATCCCCTGCTTGCTATCTGTGTCAAAAGCAAGCCATTCCGGTAATGTTTTGTTTTTAATATTTGCGATAGCCTCATTAACAGGCTTTTTTTTACTTTTACTCGGATTGGGGGTGATAATATCTCCCTGCCTAAGAATATAAGAAGGAACATCCATTTTTTTGCCATTAACGGTAAAATGTTTGTGACGTACCAGTTGACGAGCTGCATTTCTAGATGGTGCAAGCCCCATTCGATAAATCACATTGTCAAACCTCAACTCCAAGTTTTGTAAAAGGTTCTCACCCGTCACACCCTTTTTCTTATCTGCTGCAAAAAAATAGTTTCGAAATGGTTTTTCCAAAACACCATATATCCGTTTTACTTTTTGTTTTTCACGAAGTTGAACTCCGTATTCCGAGAACTTACTACGTCCTTGACCATGCTGTCCGGGAGGATAGGCTCTCTTTTCAATAGCGCATTTTTCCGTCTCGCAACGGGAACCCTTTAGATATAATTTTATCCCTTCTCGCCGACACAGTCGACAAACAGAACCTCGATACCTGGCCAAATTTAACTTCTCCTTTCAGGTTTAATCATTAGACTCTTCTCCGTTTTCTCGGCCGGCAACCATTATGTGGAATCGGAGTTTTATCACGAATGACGAGAATCTCCATTCCGGCTGCCTGTAAGGAGCGGATTGCAGACTCCCGCCCCGAACCCGGACCTTTTACATGAACTTCAAGTTTCCTCATCCCCATATCCCTCGCTTGTATAGCCGCCTTATCGGCAGCAACCTGAGCTGCAAAGGGAGTACTTTTTCTGGAACCTTTAAAACCTTGTGCTCCGGCACTTGACCACGAAACTACATTACCAGACATATCCGAAATGGTAATGATAGTATTATTAAAGGTAGCGCGAATATGGGCAATACCCACTTCCGACACCGTTTTTTGTTTTTTCTTACCAGTTTTGGATTTTTTATCCATTAATTAAATTTCTCCAAATCTTATTTTTTAGCACGAGCACCCACTGTTTTCTTTGGACCTTTTCTTGTTCGAGCATTGGTATGCGTTCTTTGACCATGGACAGGCAAACCTCTTCGATGCCTCAGGCCTCGATAGGAACTAATATCCATCAAGCGTTTAATGTCCATAGTGACATTTCGTCTCAGGTCGCCTTCCACTTCGTATTCCTTATCAATTACACTTCGAATTCGGGAAATCTCTTCTTCCGTCAGATCCTTCATTCTCACTTCTTCACCCACTTGTGCTTTTTTGAGAATTTCACACGAGGTCGTTCTGCCTACCCCATAGATGTAGGTCAGAGCGATCCAGGCCTGCTTATCTTTTGGAATATCAACACCTGCTATTCGTGCCACTATTTCTCCTTTAGCCTTGTCGCTGTTTATGTTTTGGGTTTTCGCAAATCACCCGCACAACACCGCGACGGCGAATCACTTTACATTTCATGCAAATTGGTTTAACTGAAGCTCTTACTTTCATAACTCTATCCTTCTTATTTGTATCGATAGGTAATTCGGCCACGGGTCAAATCATAAGGTGATAACTGCACTTTCACTTTGTCCCCTGATAATATACGAATAAAATGCATGCGCATTTTGCCAGAAATATGTGCTAATACCTTATGGCCATTTTCAAGTTCCACTCGAAACATCGCGTTAGGCAACGGTTCCAAAATGGTACCCTCTACTTCTATCGATTCTTCTTTAGACATTCTTTATTCAATCATCTCACAAAGGCGAAAAAAAATATCCTCTACTGAACCTTTTGCTTTAACGGTTTTTAAGTTCCCTTGTTTCATATAAAATTCTTTAAGAGGAGCTGTAGACCCCAAATATACCTTTAATCTTTCCCGAATTGTTTCCCTATTATCGTCCGGCCTTTGAGCCAGCTTTCCGCCACACCCATCACAAACTCCCAAAACTTTAGGAGGGCAAGATATTTGATGGAACATGGCACCACAATCTAAACAAGTACTTCGGCCTGTTAGCCTCTCAATCACTTCTCTTTCATCGACTTCCAAATCAATTATATTGTCGATCACGACTCTCATATCAGCTAAGGTTTCTGAGAGTTTTTCAGCCTGCGCAATATTTCTAGGAAACCCATCTAGTATGAATCCTGTTTTGCAATCTCTTTGGCGGATTCGCTCTTTTATCAAACCAATAACTACATCATCAGGGACCAACTGCCCCACATCCATAAATGTTTTTGCCCGGACACCTAATTCAGTATTATCCTTAACTGCTTGCCTCAAAATATCGCCGGTGGAAATTTGTGGGATCTGAAATTTTTCTTTCAGCATTTTTGCCTGAGTGCCTTTACCAGCACCCGGCGGCCCTAAAAGAATCAATCTCATCAATCAGCCTCTTCGGCTTTTCAAACGCCCCTTTTTCACAAAACCATCGTAATTTCTCATAACCAAATGGGACTCTATTTGCTGCATTGTATCCAAGGAAACCCCCACCACGATCAATAAACTGGTTCCACCAAAATAAAACGGGATGTTGAAGTATTTTATCAAATAATCTGGCAAAATACAGACTAAAGACAAATACAATCCCCCATAAAACGTAAGTCTTGAAAGAATCGTATCTATGTAATCAGACGTTTTTGCTCCCGGTCGAATTCCCGGTACATAACCGCCGTGCTTTTTCATATTGTCAGCAACATCAACAGGGTTAAATATAACCGCCGTATAAAAGTAACAAAAGAAAAATATAGCACCTACAAAAATCAAACTATAAATAATCGTCCCTGGTGTCAACGCAGCTGAAACCGATTGCATCCAAGGGTGACTGATAAACTGAGCTATCGTCGCAGGAAACATGATGATCGATGAAGCAAAAATCGGCGGGATAACTCCCGATGTATTCACCTTTAAAGGCAGATGTGTAGACTGCCCTCCCATCATTTTTCGTCCCACCACCCGTTTCGCATATTGGATGGGAATCCGACGCTGCCCTCCTTCCGTGAATACAATGGCTCCAATTACCACAACCATTAAGACCAGAAGAAAAAGCATAACAAGCACAGACATCTCACCTGTACCCATCAAATCCAACGACTGGAAAATTGCTGCGGGTGTCCCAGCAACTATCCCAGAAAAAATAATTAGGGAGATCCCATTGCCAATTCCTCGTTCCGTGATCTGCTCTCCTAGCCACATCAAAAAAGAAGTTCCCGCCGTCAGAGTTAAAATGGTCATTAATCTAAACGACCAGCCTGGCTCCGGAACAATGGGACTGCCTCCAGGACTTTTCATTGCTTCCAGACCGACAGCAATTCCCGACCCTTGTATCGTACTCAAAAACACCGTTCCATAACGAGTATATTGGGTGATCTTCTTTTGCCCCTGCTCCCCTTCTTTTTTCAATCTTGCCAAGTAAGGAGAAACAATCGTCATCAGCTGCAAAATAATGGAAGCGCTGATATAGGGCATGATACCCAATGCAAATATTGTTAACCGACTCAATGCTCCGCCGGAAAACATATCAAAAAAACCAAGAATTGTGCCTTGAGCTCTAGCAAACAATTCCGCCAAAGCCACAGAGTTGATCCCTGGAGTCGGTATATGGGCCCCGATCCGGTAGACCACCAACAAACCCAAAGTAAAAAGAATTCTCTTTTTTAGCTCTGGGACACGAAATATATTACCGAAACTTTCTGCGGCCATTTAGAGGTTTACAGCCTTTCCCCCGGACTTTTCAATTTTTGTCTGAGCCGATTTGCTGAACTTATGCGCATGGACACTTAGCGATTCCTTCAACTCTCCCACCCCAAGAATTTTTACAGCGTCTAATTTTTTAATCAATCCCTTTTCCTTCATTACCTCAGGTGTAATTGGGTCAACCCCTGCACATCTTGACAGTTGCTCGACATTCACAATTTCATAATACTTCTTAAAAATATTAGTGAACCCACGCTTAGGCAACCTCCTATGAAGCGGCATTTGACCACCCTCAAACCAAGGCCGGACACCCCCGCCAGAACGACTATTTTGACCTTTTTGCCCTTTCCCCGAAGTTTTTCCAGTTCCCGAGCCTATTCCTCTGCCAACCCGTTTTCTATTTTTCCTACCGCCAACCGGACCTTTTAAATTAGATAATTGCAACATGCATTTTCCTCAATCAACCTACCTGTTTTCCCCTTACCCGAGCACAATCTTTAGCACTTCGAAGGTTCATTAATCCTTGGATTGTTGCTTTGACAACGTTATGCGGGTTATTTGTCCGCAGACATTTAGTCAGGATATCGCGCACTCCTGCCGCTTCCAATACGGCACGAACAGCTCCACCCGCAATCAATCCGGTTCCCCTTGATGCTGGTTTTAACATTACTCTTCCCGAGCCATAAGCACCAATAACTTCATGCGGAATCGAGGAACCCTCAAGACTGACAGGAACCAAGCTCTTCTTGGCTTTTTCAACGCCTTTACGAATGGCCTCAGGAACTTCGTTGGCTTTTCCTAAACCCCAGCCTACCTTGCCATCACGGTTACCGACCACGACTAATGCACTGAAGCTGAATCGACGACCACCTTTAACAACCTTGGCTACACGGTTGATCTTGACCACTTTATCAACAAAATCTGTTGGGTTTTCCGGTTGCTTTTGTCGCAAACCTTCCTCCTGCTCAATTTAGATTAAAATTTAATTCCTTTTTCCCGTACCGCATCTGCAAGGGCTTTTATTCTTCCGGAATAATGAAAACCATTCCTATCACAATAGACTTCTTTGATTCCTTTCGCCGCCGCCTGTTCTCCGATTAAAGAGCCGACTAAAGCTGCAGCTTTCAAATTTCCGCCAGTTTTCATTTGCTCCTTAAAACCCTTTGAAAGAGACGAGCTGGAAACCAAAGTTTTACCCTCGTTGTCATCCACGATTTGAGCATAAATATGTTTAGTGCTACGAAACACTGTCAACCGATGCCGATTTTTTTGCTTTTGCACCTTCATCTTGATTCTTTTTTTCCTGCTCAGCCGCAAACGCTCACGTTCTAGAGTTTTCATTTTAAGTTCCTTTTCCTACCGCAGCCTTACCAGCTTTACGAACAACCCTTTCAGTCGAGTACATTACACCCTTTCCCTTGTAAGGCTCGGGGGGACGAAACCCTCGAATTTCTGCGGCCGTTTGACCCACCACTTCCTTGTTGACACCCTTAACAATTATGGTGTTCTTTTTACCATCTACCTCAAACTCAATCCCTTTTGGCGCAGGGTAATTGATAGCGTGGGAATGCCCCAGATTCAACTCCAAATCCTTACCCTTTAACGCAACCTTATAACCAACACCCACAATATTGAGCTGCTTCGAGTAACCCGTCGAAACACCCACCACCATATTGTTGATTAAAGTTCTTGTGAGACCATGCAAAGAACGATCTAACCGGCTATCTGTAGGTCGAGTTACTGTTACCGTATTATCCTTCAACTCGATTTTCATATTCGGATGCAATTGACGAGACAACTGTCCCTTAGGCCCTTTAACATCAAAGTTTAAGCCATTAACTTTGCACTCTACCCCTGTGGGCACCAAAACTGGCTGTTTTCCTATTCGAGACATTTCCTTTTTATCCATTACTACCGGGAGTCAACCCCGGTGTTTGTAATTTTTCATCAGAGGAAAAAATTAAATATTTACCAGACATGGCCAAGAACTTCACCACCAACGCCTTTTTCCCGACATTGCTCGTCGGTGAAGACGCCTGACGAAGTCGAAACAATAGCCAAACCCAATCCATTTAAAACACGAGGAATAGTGTCACGTCCTACATAATTTCTTCTTCCCGGCTTGCTGACTCTTTCGATTCCTCGAATAACAGGCTCATCGTTTTGATATTTCAGATAAACCCGAAGAATTCCCTGCTTGCCATCCTGATAATATCGGAAATTTTTGATATAACCTTCATCCTTTAAAATTTCCACAATCCGCTTTTTCATTTTAGACCCAGGAACATCTACTCTCGGGTGTCGCACCATTTGCCCATTACGAATGCGGGTGAACAAATCTGCTATAGGATCGGTCATCATTTTAAAACGGTACTCCAAAAATTGTTAATGCAATTTCATTACCAACTGGCCTTAGTAACACCAGGAACTTCTCCACGCAACGCCCTCTCGCGAAAACAAATGCGACATATACCAAACTTTCTAAGGAAGGCTCTTGGCCGTCCACAGATATTACATCGGCTATAACCTCTAACAGTAAATTTGGGTTTTCTTTTCTGTTTAGCTATAAGTGCTTTTCTTGCCATACCTTTACTTTCTTAGGGGAAGCCCCATATGGGTCAACAAACATTTACCCTGCTCATCATTTTTAGCAGTGGTCGTAATTGTAATATTCATTCCCTTAATCTTTTCTATTTTATCAAAATTGATTTCAGGAAAGATCAACTGCTCTTTCAATCCAATCGTATAATTACCACGCCCATCAAACGCTTTTGGGGGCAATCCTTTAAAATCACGCACTCGGGGAAGCGCAAAACAAACCAACCTTTCCCAAAACTCATACATACGGTTGCCGCGCATTGTAACCTTCAAACCAATCGAAACCCCTTCTCGCAATTTGAAGTTGGAGATGGACTTTTTTGCCTTCGTTACAACCGGAGATTGGCCCGTAATTACCTTTAATTGCTCAATCCCAGATTCTATAAGTTTAGAGTTCTGTAACGCTTCACCCAGACCCATATTAACGGTAATCTTTTCCATCTTGGGAATTTCCATAACATTGCTCAAACCCAGATCATTTTGGATAACCGCTTTATGTTTCTCAATATATGCTTTTTTAAAGTTTGCCATACCTATACCTTATCCAACACATCTCCGGTTTTTAAGCAAACGCGAACCCGCTTACCATCGGCCAGTTTTTTTAATTTTGTTCGAACTCCCTTACCGACCTTGTCGCTCACCAACAAAACATTAGATATATGAATTGTCCCTTCTTTCTCTATAATGGCTGACTGCTTAGACTTTCCATCCCCCTTCGTATGGCGTTTAACCATATTCAATTTCTCCACTGTTACACGTTCGCGCGCAGGGAAGATTGCTAAAATTTTTCCCTTTTTTCCTTTTTCTTTCCCGGCAATAACCTGAACAATGTCGTCTTTTTTGAGATGCAATTTATATGCTGCCCTTTTCACTACAATACCTCCGGAGCAAGCGATAGAATCTTCATATAACGTTTAGCGCGCAATTCTCTAGCAACAGGACCAAAAATACGAGTCCCTACAGGGTCTTTCCCCTCTCCAATCAGAACTGCGGCGTTGTTATCAAACTTAATATAAGTTCCATTAGATCTTCGAATTTCTTTACAAGTACGAACCACTACTGCTTTTTTCACCTCACCTTTTTTCAAACTGCTCTGAGGATCAACTTCTTTTACGGCAACAACAATCACATCTCCAATTCGAGCATAGCGGCGACGAGACCCACCCAGCACCTTAATACACTGGACCACTTTCGCTCCAGAATTGTCCGCAACCTCTAAAACCGTTCTAAGTTGAATCATGACGCTACACCTTCTTCTACATCTTTTTTAATAATCTCTAGCATCCGCCAACGTTTGGTTTTACTCAGCGGTCGAGTTTCCCCAATACTAATGAAATCTCCAGGCTTACACTCATTTTTTTCATCATGCGCGCTATATTTGCGGGTGCTTTTTACCACCTTTTTAAATTTAGGGTGCATATACTTCCGCTCCACCTTTACGACCACCGTCTTATCCATTTTGTTGCTTACAACATGGCCTTGCAAAGTTTTTCTTTTTGTCGTCTTTTCCAAAAGAGTTTCCTGTTCAGTTTGATTTTCAGGGCGATCTTTTACCCCATTACGTTATTTGTTTTCTTCCTTTTGTTCCTCTAAAGACTCTGACACCTCATCAATACCCTCCCGCTGAATGGTCTTAATTCTCGCAATATCTCTACGAAGACTTTTCAGTCTGCTCGGGTTTTCAATTTTTCCTGTGGCCAATTGAAACCTCAAGTTAAAAATTTCCTGACCCAAGTCCGTTAACTTATCCTCCCGTTCTTTCTCCGAAAGATCCCTTATCTCTTGTGCTTTCATTGCCTATTTACCATTCAGTTATTTCATAACAAATCGGGTTGCCACAGATAGTTTATGGGCCGCAAGACGAAACGCCTCTTTTGCAATCGGCTCAGGGACCCCTTCCATTTCGTAGAGCATACGTCCTGGCTTTACCACAGCCACCCAAAACTCTGGATTACCCTTACCCTTACCCATACGGGTTTCAAGAGGTTTCTTTGAAACTGGCTTATCAGGAAAAATTCTCAACCAAATTTTACCCCCTCTCTTCACATGTCTTGTCATAGCAATTCGGGCAGCTTCGATTTGCCGATTCGTTATGCGCCCACACTCCAGAGCTTGAAGACCAAAGGTGCCAAAACTCAAAGTCCCGCCTCGATAAGCGGTACCACGCATCTTACCTTTATGGCGTTTTCTATATTTAACTCTTTTAGGCATCAACATGATGCGCTATCTCCTAATTAATTACTTTTAATTCCAAAAAAATTATTCCTTAGACGCTTCACCAGTAGGTTTCGAATCAAATCCTTCTGGTTTTTTCAATTTCTTTTCTGGAAGAACCTCCCCCTTATAAACCCAAACCTTTACACCAATGATTCCAAAAGTGGTATTGGAGACCGCTGTTCCATAATCTATATCCGCCCTAAGAGTGTGTAAAGGCACTCGACCTTCACGGTACCATTCGCTCCGGGCAATTTCTGCCCCACCCAATCTTCCCGAAACCCGAACCTTGATCCCCTTGGCTCCAAAACGAAGAGCTGAAACAACACTTTTTTTCATAGCGCGACGAAAAGAAACCCGTTTTTCCAACTGCAAAGCTATATTTTGGCCTATTAAAGTAGCGTCCAACTCAGCGCGCCTAACCTCTTTAATATTGAGACTGATCTGCTTGCCAGACATCACCTTCTCTAATTCCTCCTTAAGACGATCCACCTCCAGGCCCTTTTTGCCTATAATAATTCCAGGACGCGCGGTGTGAATATTAATCCGCACCCGATTCGCAGAACGTTCAATTTCTACCCGGGAAATTCCCGCATGCGACAATGTTTTGAAAATATATTTTCTAAGACTAACGTCCTCGACCAACTGACTAGAGTAGTCTTTACGCGCATACCAGTTAGAAATCCAAGTCTTGTTGAATCCTAAACGAAACCCATAGGGATGAACTTTTTGACCCACTTTTTTCTCCTTAAGATTCTTTTTCGTCCAGCACTAAAGTGATGTGACTGGTCTTTTTTTGAATCATTGTTGAAGTGCCTCTAGCACGCGCCATATTGCGTTTCCAAGTAACCCCCTCATCGACTCTTACGTTTTTTACAAACAAATCTTCCACATCGAGAACCTTATGATTCTCTTCCGCATTGGCAATGGCAGATTTTAATAACTTTTGAAAAGTATCCGCTGCTCTTTTTCGCGTAAACTGCAAAATATTAATGGCATCGTTTACATTTTTTCCGCGAATTAAATCTGCCACCAACCTCGCCTTACGGGGTG
>CAJWOD010000033.1 GCA_913044145.1 uncultured Nitrospina sp.
AGTCAGATAATTTTTCTAAGTAGAGGCTAACAGAGAGGGAACAGAAATTCAATCAAGCTTCTATCTTGTTTTTTATATTAATAAACGTCACCCTGAGGTTGGAAAAGATATCTACTCCGTTTTTTAAGTTTTACATATTTTATAAGGTGTATCTCATGTTTAATTCAAAACCTATGTAGATTTGAATGAATCCAGTTATACCTTTGGATGAAATAATTCTGCTACAACTTTTCGTCTATGAAGAAATATTTTTTCTAATTCTTTCCGCACAAACCAATGAGCAATTATATCTCCGGGAATCCAACCTGGCAGTTTATAAAAGACTCTATCTCTAATAATCGTGCCCCCGTCTTTTTCAAAAAACTCATGAATATGATGCCAGAATTTATAGGGTCCTCGCGTTTGCATGTCGGCAAAACGAATTTCATGGATACATTCCGTTATTTTGGATTGCCAGCGAACGGGTATTCCTCTTATTTTTAGCCTATAATCAAGAAGGGTCCCTTCTTTAATAGGGGTCGACGTGACCTTGAGTATTTTAAATTTCAAAAATTCCGGGGTCAAAGCCTCTAAATTTTGCGGATCAGTAAAAAATCTGAATACTGTATCAAGAGATTGTGGAACCCATTGTTCAATTAATAAAGTGTGCCCAGTTTGACTCCCGATATTTTTAAGAGCGCCTTTTATTTGGGGATAGATAAATTTATAGTTTAAATTTTTTACCAATTCGCAAGAAACTTTTTGACTAGCAATGATTATCTGGGACATCTCTCCAAACAAAATTTTCAGCACCCAGGTTGGAACAGGTAAAATGGCAGGTCGTCTAAGAATTTTTGCTAATGTAAATGTGAAATCCCGATTGGTTACAGGATTTGGGCTAACAGCATTTATAGGACCTTCATAGGAGATGTCGTCGATCGCCTCAACTATAAGGCCAGCAAGATCGCGCACATGAATCCAACTTATCCATTGGTTCCCATCGCCGATGTTCCCTCCTAAACCGATTTTAAACAAGGGTAAAAATTTTTCCATAGCACCGCCATCAAACCCCAATACCATCCCTATTCTAAAAACGACTGCACGTATATTTAAATCCTTAACCTTGAATGTTTCTTCTTCCCAGTCTTTGCAAACCTTAGCCAGAAATCCTTGCCCACTTGGTGATGATTCATTAGGAACAATTGAGTTTTCATAAATACCTATAGCGGATGCGGAAATCCAAGTTTTTATTGGATTGGTATTTTTTCGAAAGAATTCTACAAGATTTCGGGTCGATACAACTCTTGAGTCATAGATAGTTTGCTTCTTTTTTTTTGTCCAAAACCCGCTTGCAACGTTTTCTCCGCATAGGTTGATAACAACTTCAATTCCTTCCTCGTTGCGCAGGAAACCTTTTTCCCATTCAATAATTTTACAGGCGACAGGCAAACGAACTTTAGCGGTTTCGGCATCACGAGTAAGGACAATTATTTTGTGGCCTTTTTCAACCAACAAAGGAAGTAGCGTTTTCCCTACAAAACCGGTAGCCCCAACAACCAATATCTTCATGTTTTTTCTTTACTTAGGAGGATTAATATGACCTATTGTAATTTTTAAAATTATTGACATGTTAAAAATAGTCTGTACCTTGCTTTTCTTATTAACTTTATTAAGGAAATTTTAATGGCATACGAAAATTCTCCAATAATTATCGATGAAACTCCAGGGATAAAAAATTATTGTACTTGTGGTGAATCTAACAATAAACCTTATTGCGATGGGTCCCACAGCTCAAAGGCAACCGGGAAAACTCCAAAAGAACTCATAGTGGACGAGGCAAGACGGTTTGCAATATGTGATTGCGGAAAAACAGAGAATTCCCCTATGTGTGATGGGACTCATTCCAAAGCCTAAATCAAAACCCAAAGGTTAAATCATAGTTTTATAAATCTCTACCATTTCCCGGCTGTTCCTTTCCAGGGGAAATTGTTCGGCAAGTTCTCTTGCTTTTCTTCCCATACTTTCTCTAGTTGACAAATCGAAAAGGTAATTTATTTTTTCTGCAATTTCCTGGGGATTGTATGGGTCTCCAACGACCAAGCCATTTTTTTTTGAATCAATTATGTTTGCCGCTCCGCAATATTTCGTGGTGATTACTGGCAAACCGGTTGCCAAAGCTTCAAGATTCGCATTACCAAATGGTTCATAAATTGAAGGGAGTATAAACAGATCTGCAGCCGCATAAAATTTCTCTATTTTAGGGTCAGGTTCTTTAGTAATTATACGATTTCTTTTATTAGCTGGCGCATACCGCATGAACTTTTCAAAATTCCCTTTTCCCATTAAAAGTAGGCGCCAGTTTTCTTTCGCTAAATATTCGGTTGACTTAAGCAGAAATTCAAGTCCTTTCCTTTCAAACCCAGAACCCACGAACAATATCAAAACCGAATTTTCCGGAATTCCTAGTTGGTTCCTAATTGATTTACGATAAATATTTTTATTACCAGGGTGATAACGATCAAGATCGACGCCGTTATAAACAACAGAAATTTTTTCAGGCGGACATTTATAATTTTCTAGAATATCCTCTTTTACCATTTGAGAAATGGCAATTATTTTTTTACATTGGCCTGATTCGAAAATATTTTTTTCTAACATTAAAATAAGCTGGTGAAAAGGATTTATAAAAAGGAAAAATTTCTTGATTGGAGAAATTTTTTTTCCTCTTTGATGTAACCATTTTATATGGCACCCATCACCCGCTCGATAAATATCTTGACCCCAGGTTTTTTCATGACTTTGAATAATGTCGAAATGTTGCTCCCGGATTTTTCTGGAAACCCTGATAGAAAAAGACAAGGTCCTAAAAAAGGCATTCAGACCCAGAACCCCTACAAAATGGTGATTGATTTTACTGTGGTGAGAAGGAGTCCAACTATTTGAAAAAATATGAACTTCATGTCCGGATTCAGCAAGTTGATGGATAAATCCATCTGCAAATTGTTCAGCACCTCCATAAAGAACAAACTTTTGTCGAATAATAGCAATTTTCATATCATCCGCTTGAAAAATATCCTAAATACAATTAATCGGTCAGTGCTTCTTTATAAATAGAGATGGCTTTACTTATAACTGAGTGGATGCCTAATTTATTTTCCATCGTTATAAGTCCTTAACGGGTTATTAATGTTTTTAGAATCATCCATTATCGTAGGGTGCCATTTAAAGAAATTACTTTTTTTTACATCTCCAAACAAGATCTCTTCCAAACCAAGCGATTGAAAAAAAAGCTGACTTCCCGCGGCTACTAGTCAATTCTTCTACAACAAATTCTTTTTCAAGATATTGCCTTAATAACATTACATTGTAAGCTCGCAAATGAGTTTGATCGTAATCGATTAAACGTCCTTTTAATACACGTAATCTGTTTTTCAGATGATAAGAGTTCGGAACAGAGCCGATAAATAGCCCCTTGGGCTTTAATATACGTGATACTTCGGAAATAGTAATTTCTGGATATGGAAGGTGCTCTATCACTTCTCCTGCTATGACAACATCAAACGATGATGTCGGCAACGGTATTTGAAGGCTGAAATCTGCCCAGATTGTTTTAATATTTAAATTATTTTTACAAGCCTCTAAAGCAAGTTTATCAATATCTAAACCCGTTACTTCATTTTGTTCAATGAAATGACGAGTTAATATTCCGTCACGACAACCCATATCCAGAACCTTTTTATTTTTTCCCATCCATTTCTTGAACAACTGTGAACGTTTTTCTTCTGATATCGACTGATTTCTACGGTTTCCACCGAGGTGGTGTTTGGAATAAAAATCGGAAAGAATTCGAATGTCCCGTTCAGATTTTTCTAATTCCTCTTCAGGCCTTGGAGGTCGGGCTTTTTTTTCCTCTTCCACAATCAATACTCTCTTATTTGTCTGAAAATTCAGGGCAAAGCTTCTTTATACTGTCAACTACATCCTGAGCAGAAATTAATTCTTTGCACTCGGGCTTACCATTCCAGCAAACCTGTTTCATTGTTTTAGAATTACAAGGCCAGCAATCAATATATTTATGCATTACTGAACTTGTTTCTCCGATAGGTTTCCAAATTCTATAATCTGTTAATCCAAATAATGCTGTTAAAGGCACACCGATCGCAGAAGCAGCATGCATATAGCCTCCATTATGACACACTACAAACTTTGCAGTAGCAGTGATCCCCAGGAGCACAGATAGTTCTGTGGAAACAAAAGTATAAGGAACTTCTTTTGCCAAGCATTGAGTCAATCTTTCTACTTGATCAGACTGTCCTGGTCCACAGGTCAAAATAATGCCCAAATTGAAGCGAATAAAAAAATATTCTGCAATTTTAGCAAATTTTTCAAATTGCCATTGATCGTATTTTCGAGCCCCCGGGTGGATAATGCAATACGGTTTTTTTGGGTCATAATTTTTAGATATTAATAATTCGTTTGCCCTTTTCAGCCACGCATCACTAACATGAATAATGGGTTTGGGGTTTTTAATGGGAATTCCCAATTTACTTATCAACGCTACCTGATAGTCTATTGGTAATTTCGGGTTTAAATCAGAAAAATTTATTTTCGTATTGTATAGAAACGAACGTTTCGCAAATATATTACCAATCTTGAATCTTGCCCTGGAGAGGAAACACATAATAGCACCGCGAGTTCCCTCATGCATATCAATCGCAACATCGTACTGTTTTACTATCAACTTTAAATAAAATTTAGCCTGTTTTAGAAAAGAACTTTTTTCAAAACAGAGAACTTCATCTACATCTGGATGGTTATTAACAATATCAAAAGATGCCGACTCTACCAGAACGGTGAGCTTAGCATTTGGGAGATGCCTTTTTATGGGCGTATATACTGCAGTATTATAGACAACATCTCCAATAGATCTAAGTTTTATCAAAAGTATCTTTGCATCTGGTTTAATGTGGTCTTTAATATGGAATTCCAAAACCCAGTCCCTTAATTATTATTGAGTGGTAGTTAATTTTTTAATTTGCGATGTGAGTTCTTTCTCTATAACTTTAAGGTCATAAATTTCCTGACAACGTTTTCTAGCATTTTGACCTTTTAGTCGAGCCTCTTCAGGGTTTTCAAAAATAAATTTTATGGTATTTGCGAGTTGTTCAGAGTTCCCCGGTTCAATGAGATAACCATGTCCACCCAAAACTTCCGGGATATCTGAAATTGGAGTTGTAATAATGGGTTTCGCCATAGCCATACCATCAAATAGTTTTGCGGGAATCTGGCCTTTTGTGTCCGTTGTATCTCTCTGTGGAATGGACAGAATATCAGCAGCAGAAAGATAATCTGGTAATTCATTGAAAGGAATTTTGGGAATAACAATCACCTTATCTTGGTTATTTTTCATATTATCTATATACCGTTGGACCGATAAACCAGCACCAACTAAGACCAACCTGACATCGGGGTCACTAATTTTTTCTATTGCTGCAAATAACTCTTCCGTTCCTTTATGGGGCCTTGGCGTACCTAAAAACATTACAACACGCTTACCTTTTAGGCCTAGTTTAGTCTTCATACTATCTGTGTCAAAGTTTTCGGGATTAAGTTTGGATGTGTCGCGGCAATGATAAACTAAAGAACCTGAAAATTTATTTTTAAGAAAACGATTACTAACAATCGTTGAATCCGCATAACCTGTAAAATACTCCATAAGCCATGTATATGCTAATCCATTGGGGTTAGAAAAATTAAGGAAGCGCCCGACCTTGCCCCAAAACCCTGTATGATAGAAAAATCCCAACTCCCAGTCATCAATATCCAAAATAACTGGAATATTTGAAATCCACTTTTTTATTAAGGCAATCCCAAAACTTGTAGGTCGAAGCTTACAAGCGATCAATATATCGGCATCAATATCTTTGATTATTTTTCGAATAGTTGAAACAAAAAAGGGGTACCTTTTCCAAGGATAAGAACGAATAGGAATATCTATATCTTTCATAGGAAACCAAATTTCACCAGACTTGGAAGGGCCGATAATTTCTACCTCATATCGTGAAGCAAGAGCCATTGCCAATAGCCCTGCTCTGCCCAGCGAATTATTAGAAAGATCGAAGCACAAAATACAAATCTTCACAGTTTTTTAAACGCCTGATTGGAGTAATTTGTTTGAATAAGTTTAGGCAATTAGCAGCCCAATTGTAATATTATTTCAGGATTTTAAGTTCAGGGCAATGAGGACCTAATAATTAAAGTAAAAATAAAATTAAGTGTATAATATAACTTGGTTTCACTACATTTTATCTTAAGATAAAGTACATTTGTTTTTTAATCCATTCCTGCCTATGTCAAGCCTTCCTAATCTTTCCTCAATCAAATCAAATGAGAAATATTTACTATACTGCTGGATGGTCTTTTGTTTTTTAGCTTTGACCTATAAACTTGGTGAAGTTCCGCCTTACCATCCGGATGAAAATTTCTATGTCGAATCATCCCTGCGAATGATTGAATCAGGTGATTATATTACCCCTGTCTACCATGAGAAAAAGCGTTTTGCAAAACCCATCTTATATTACTGGATGGTTGTTTCATCTTTTAAAGTATTTGGTGTTAGTTTAGCGTCAGCTCGTATACCCTCGGCAATATTTGGAACTTTAAGCATTGGTCTAGTTTTCTTGCTGGGACGAAATTTATTTGATAGCCGGGTGGGCTTGTTTAGCTCATTTATATTACCTACTACTTATCTTCATTTTCAAATATCTCGATGGTCATCAACTGATATGGCATTGAGCTTCTTTATTCTTCTCGCCTTATACCTTTTTGCCCTTTCATACAAAGCAAATTTTAAGAAAAATATTTATACCTATCTTTTCTATATTTCAATTGGTTTAGGGTTCATGGTAAAGGGTCCTGTTGCAATTCTGATTCCAGGTTTAACCATTTTAGGGTTTTTAATCGTGACCAAAAGAAGAGCTCGGTTTTCGGATTTACATATCGGCAAAGGCCTGATCATCGTATTAATGATAATTTTACCCTGGTTTGCGGCTATGTTTTGGATGCATGGGGAGGAATTTAAAAATCATATTATAGGTAACGAAATTAAGAATCGGCTAGTTCACAATACACCGTTCAGTTTTTATTATGTTGGTGTTCTATTTCGCTATCAACTTCCCTGGTCACTTTTTTTTATTTTTGCAGTACTAAAACAATTTGGGTTTCTAGGGCCAATAAATATTACAGGTATAGGTCTTATCGACCGAATGAAAGGACTTTGGAAAAACGTTACTAAACATGCAAAACTACTTTTTAAAGAAGGGAATGAACCCCTTAATTTTTGTTATACATGGATTTTGGCTTGTTTAGCTCTGTTTATTTTCCATCGGGTGGAGCATAGCCGTTATATGCTGCCCTGTTTTCCTGCGGTTTCAATTTTAACGGCCAAGATGTTTGCAGATGCAGAAGAAACCTCATTGAAACTAAGATTTGCCGGCCTTAATTTCTCCAGTATTTTTACAGCACTAACTTTCCTAACCTTATCAACTCTAACAGGATTAGGAATGTTTATTCAGGGTTCCACCCCATCTGCATTTTTTATATTACCTGCAATCCTCCTTATCGGTTCTTTAATCCTAGTTTGGCTTGTTCGATCAAAGAATTCAGAAAAGATGGTGTTTCCGACGGCTGTTGTGCTGGCTTTGACTTTTTCTTCTTTAAGCGGGGATGTTCTTCCTTTTTTCAACCAGTATCCGATGAAAAAGTTTGCAGAACATATTAATCAGGAAAATATAAGGGAACCCATTGCAATTTATAAGTTAGGAAACCATAGGGCTCGTTTGGGAGTTTTAACAGGAAGGACGGTAGTGACGCTACATTCCCTTCAGGGAGCAAAAAGTTTCTTAAGGACAACTCAAAAAAAATATCTGGTTATTAAAAAAACAGATTGGGAAAATAAATTTTTGAATCAAAAAATGAAAATTATAAAGACGGATAAAATTAGGGTTAAAACTAAGTTCAAATCAAACGATATTAAAAGTCTATTTAATATTGAAAGACTTAGAAAATTAATAAATTCTACAGAAACTATATATTTTATGAGCAATAATTAACGGACTATTTAACATTGGGAATTTTCATTCCAGAAAAATCGTAATTCACCTGTGCTCTATTTTGAGATGAGGTAAAAAACACATATTTCGAGTTTCCCATTATCAAATAAAATTTATCAGGGAATTCTGAATTTAAAGACTTGAATTCATCCGAGTTTGACAACCAAAATTTTTTAGGATTAGCGTGTAATCGTTTAAATAGTTCCTCTCTTTTGGTTACAGGATTCTCCAAGTCTCTGTCCGCATAAAACAGCATGGCATGCTTAGGGTTCCATTGAGAAAGTTTGAAATTCCCGATCTTTTCATTTTGTGGAGTATTAAGTTTTATAATAGTAGCTAAATGCCGAACTTCTTTACTACTTTCCGCTAAAGTTACCTTGACTTGAAAGGGGGTAGAATTCACAAATAATGCTGTCAGGCAAGCGGTTACTAATAAACCTCGCAAAACCTTTTCTTTCCAATATGGATCCATCCAATCGGAAAAGGTTTTTGTGACAATAATAGATAGCGCAGGAAAAATCATAATAACGTAACGTAAGGTATGATTTTTACTCGTGCTCATTACTAAAAATATTAACGTGGGCCATAGGAAAAGCAATATTGAGTTCTCGTCCTTTTCGACAAATCCCTTTTTTGCAAATTTATACAATCCTATTAACGCAAAAGGTAACCAGGGCCAATAATTTCGCAAAAAATCCATTGAGTAACCGAAAAAATTAAATATGTGGGCACTTCCTCTAAAGCCACGATCAAGAATTAAAACTCCAAAATGTGTATTTATAAAATTTTGACCAAATTGAATCCAGTTAATGATATGCCAACTGAATCCCAAGCCTAAGGCAATTAGGATTCCTGCAAGTAAAAAAGGATTGACCATCTCCTTCCATTGGCGGTTAAAGAATAAGTATAAAAAAACTATAGCTAATGGGAAAATACCTAGAACACTTTTTGACAAAATCCCACCAGCGGTAGCGAGCCCAAAAACTAGATACCATTGTTTATGGTTTTTGGCTTTTAAAAATGCAAACATTGAAAAAGTAACAAAAAATGCTAAAGGAATATCGACCATCGCCCTTCGGGATGAGTCAATAAAAATGCCTGGAAAAATTAAGACCAGAGGAGAAATGAAAGTAATCCAAGAATCTTTATAGAAATAGTCAGCCAATCGATACGTCAAAACAACAACACCTACCCCAAACAAAGCAGGAAAAAAAATAGCCGAAAAACTTGAGACTCCAAATATGCTGTACGCTAAAGCCATGCACCAAAAAGTTAGCGGCGGATTGGCAAAGTCAGGTGATCCGGCAAGTTTAACAACCCACAGGTTTCCAGACTCGTATATCTCTTTGGCCTTCTGTGCATAATAGGCATCATCAAAATTTGGAATGCCCGTGTCTAATTGCCGGCCAAGAAAAATTAATAGGGCCAGGAAAACAAGGAAGTAGATTTGAAATGTCTTGCTGTTTAGTATCGCGTTCAATGTTTTGTTATATGCAAGTTCTAAGGTATGGCGATATTTTTTGGGAGGTTATTAAGGTAGATGAAACAATTATTCGTTGAATCTAAAGGTACTGATTCAATCTTATTTTCTCTTCATCATCCAGGATAGGGCTATATATAAAACCAAAAGTCTCCAGTCGCCATACAATAACGTCCAATCCTTTTAACATATTGAACCAATAGATTATGGCCTGAGGAAAGGACTTTCGGTTTAGATCATTATTGCAAAAAATAAAATCTACCAATTGTTTGCGCGAATGACTAATGAGCTCTCGGTTTCCTCGGGATTTGACTATTTTATAAAGCGTGAACAAATTTTGAAGTTTTTGCAGCATTGGAGATTTGGAAAAAATGGGTAGAGATTTGTCTCGCACTATAAATACGTTGGTTAATTCTATCCTAAGTATAAAATTAAGTAAAGGAAGGTGTAATTCCTCACTTAATCATACTATAGTTAATGCACACGAATTATTATGCTAGCATTAAATTTAAAGACCTAAATCTGTCTAGGAAAAATGTCGAGCGTGGAATAAATAATACTTTAATAAATTTTTAACCAAAAACCCTAGAATATGAAATCTGAAGAAATTAGCGCAAATGCTTGTAAAAAAATTGAAGTGGATAGTGATCTGGTAAACGAGCATTTAAAAGTGCTGGAAGATATGGTTAGGATTGATAGCCGTAGTTTTGGGGTTAATGAATTCGAAGGGGATAGAACTGTTCCCTCAGATATGAAGGAAATTTTAGAATGCACGAAAAAATATCTGACAAAAAT
>CAJWOD010000034.1 GCA_913044145.1 uncultured Nitrospina sp.
GCTACACGGATTGTAATAGTTGGCGACACGGGAACGGGTGAGAGAGCATACGCACCCGGGTTTATGGCAGTACAAAAAGCTATGCGCAAACAAAACGCAGATGCCTTGCTTCATCTTGGAGATTTTGTTTACCAACCCGAATTTTTTCCAACGTCTTGTCCTGACCGTTATGTTAAAGAAATCAAAGAGACTCTTTCTAACCCATATCCAATAAAATTATTTGTTGCGGGTGACAACGATTTGCCACCCAAAAAATGGAAACCGAAAGCTTCAGGGTGTTGGGACAAAATTGATCCTCTCGACTCCGGATTCGACACACCCGGACCTCGTGCAATGGAAGGGACACGGGTGATTGGCAATGCCATAATTGGTGTTATCAATAATTACCCTTGGAGAGATCCTACTTCCTGGCTTGCTCCCCGAATTACGGAAGCCAGAGAAAAAGGGATGTGGGTTATTCTCGCCGTTCATGAGCCTGCGATCACCACGGCTTGGTATATAGAGAAGCGTAATACGGTTCTTAAACAGTTGAATGCCTTGAAACCTGATCTGGTTCTATCAGGTAATCAGCATTCTTACGAACGTTTTCATCCAATGAGTTCTGTTGAAGAAGGTGTTTTTGAGATTGTGCAATCCGTGTCGTCACAATATCGTAGCGGTGAGGGAACAATGCATATTGTCTCGGGTGGAGGGGGTGCAACCTTTAAACCTTTTGCCGACCAGCAAAATAAAAGAAAGCATATTGCACCGAAGGATGTTTTTAATGCGCTAGCTAAGAGAGCATTGATGAATCATTTTATTACTTTGGATGTTTCAAAGAAAAAACTTGAGGGTAAAGTTTGGCGTATATGTGTTTCGGATGATCCTGATGATGAATGGGATCCAAGATGGAAGGCAGACAAAAATTTTTGGAAATCCATTCCGTTGGAATGCGACGGCAAGTCAGAAGAAGTTAGCGTTTACGAAACGTTTAGTTTATTAAGGCAATAAAGTCTCTTTTGGACTCTAGAACAATCTATCTGCCTGAGGGATGATTAGTTTTTTAGTTCGATGTAGCGAGAATAGCATCTATTTCATCGCAGGTCTTTTTAACATCTTGTGCGGACTTATCCAGTGCTACTTTTTCTTCATCTGTCATTTTCAATTCGATAATTTTTTCAATTCCATTAATTCCCATCATAACAGGCACGCCGAAGAAAATTCCGCTCCAACCATACTCACCTTCTAGATAAGCGGTACAGGGAAGAATGCGACGTTTGTCTTGCAAAATAGCTTCAATCATTTTAACAACTGAAGAACCAGGCGCATAAAAAGCACTACCTGTTTTCAATAAGGAAACGATTTCCGCGCCACCTTTTCGTGTGCGTTCTACCACACGATCTATTTGTTCCTTGGTCATCAATTCGGTGATTGATATCCCCGATACCGAGGTGTAACGAGGAAGAGGCACCATGGAATCGCCATGTCCCCCTAAAACCATGGCATCCACATCAACCAGAGAACAACCCAACTCCAGTGATACGAATGTTCGCAAACGTGCTGAGTCTAGTACGCCAGCCATGCCAATAATTTTATTCTTTGGCAGGTTGCTTGTTTGTTTTGCCATGTATACCATCGCGTCGAGTGGATTTGATACAACGATGATGATGGGATCACGGGAATGCTCCATGACCTTCTCGGTCACTGATTGCACAATTTTGGCATTGGTAGCAAGAAGATCTTCGCGGCTCATTCCCGGTTTGCGAGGCAAGCCAGCGGTGATGACCACGACATCGGAGTTTGCAGTTTCTTTATAATCGTTGGTTCCAGTTACCAAACTGTCAAATACTTGAAGACAGCTTGATTCTTGAAGGTCCAAGGCTTTTCCTTGAGGAACTCCTTCAATAATATCAATGATCACTACATCGCCGAGATTTTTATAGGCGGTTAGCTGAGCAACCGTCGACCCGACTTGACCCGCACCAACGACCGTGATCTTTTTTCTTGTGCTTGACATAGCAGTTCCTCATATGAAAATAAACCTGCATCAGGTTTGACTTGTTATTTGTGGAGGTTATTTTTGGAGCTCCGAAAGGGAACTCCAAAAACCCCAACCTATCCAGCCGGTTTATTAATTTAAGCTTTCCAATATTGAATTGAATGTTGCACTTCGACGCATAGCCTTTGCGACTTTTTCAGGGTCTGTTCGGTAATAACCACCAATATCCATGGCTTGACCGTTGGTCGCATTCAATTCACTGATGATAGCATCTAATTTGGTTTCAAGTTGTTCAGCGACCGGAGTAAACTTTGTTTTAAGTTCAGCATCGTCATCTTGAGCCGCTAATTCTTTCGCCCAGTAAAGTGCTTCGTAAATATGGGTGCCTGCGTTATCCAATTCTCCTACCTTACGACCCGGGGATTTTTTGTTTTCCATTAATTTTCCGGTTGCTCGGTCCAAAGTGTCTGCAAGCACCTGTGCTTTGGTATTATTTTTGTATCTGCTAAAGTGTGCCAGAGATTCTGAGAGGGCTAGAAATTCACCTAGAGACTCCCATCTTAAATGCCCTTCTTTAACAAACTGTTGAACATGTTTGGGAGCAGAGCCACCCGCACCAGTTTCAAAAAGACCGCCACCTGCGATAAGCGGAACGATTGACAGCATTTTTGCGCTGGTTCCCAACTCGAGAATCGGGAACAAATCGGTCAAGTAGTCACGAAGAACATTGCCCGTGGCACTGATGGTGTCTTTGCCTTCTTTTGCGCGTTGAAGAGAATGTTTCATGGCATCGACAGGAGCCATGATTTGTATATCCAATCCATTCGTATCATGGTCTTTCAAGTAAACGTCTAATTTTTTAATTAACTCTGCGTCATGCGCTCTGTCTTTGTTCAACCAGAAGACAACCGGTGTCTCAGACAATCGAGCTCTAGTTACAGCAAGCTTAACCCAATCTTGAATTGGAATATCTTTTACAATACAACTTCTGAAGATATCTCTCGTTTCAACGGGTTGCTCAATCAAGGTATTACCAGCGCCATCGACAACTTTAATAGTTCCATTACCAGGGGCTTCAAAGGTTTTGTCGTGTGAACCGTATTCTTCAGCTTTTTGGGCCATTAGGCCAACATTGGGTACGGTTCCCATCGTAGTTGGGTCGAATTCGCCGTTTTCGCGACAGAAATCAATGGCTGATTGATAAATACCCGCGTAACTGTCGTCTGGAATAAGGGCTAAAGTATCATGCTCTTTACCATCCGGGCCCCACATTTTACCTGAGGTTCTGATTGAAGCCGCCATGGAAGCATCAATGATGATATCGCTTGGAACATGCAAATTAGTGATTCCTTTATCAGAATCGACCATTGCCATGGTGGGGCCATTATCCAAACACGTTTGAAGATCTGCTTCGATTTCTTTTTGTTTGTCTTCTGGCAAACTTTTGATCTTTGTGTAAACATCGCCTAAACCGTTATTTGGATTAACGCCGATTTCCTTAAAAGTGTCGGCATGTTTTTCGAAGGCTTCTTCAAAAAACACGGTAACGCAGTGCCCAAAGATAATCGGATCCGAAACTTTCATCATTGTGGCCTTCATGTGTAGAGAAAATAAAACACCCTCGTCTTTGGCTCTTTGGATAGAATCCTTCATGAATTGCCGTAAAGCCTTAACACTCATTTTAGTCGCGTCTACAACCGCTCCCGCATCAAGTTGAACATTCTCTTTTAAAACCTTCGTACTTCCATCATCACCAACAAACTCTATCTTGGCTTTTCCAGCAGATGCATCAGAAATGGTCACTGATTTTTCATTGGAACGAAAATCATTGCCGTCCATAGAAGCAACATTTGTCTTTGAATCTCTTGACCAGACTCCCATTTTATGAGGATTGCTCTTGGCATAATTTTTAACAGAAGTCGCTGCGCGACGATCTGAATTGCCTTGTCTCAAAACGGGATTTACCGCGCTACCCTTACAAACATCGTATTTGGCTTTAATTTCTTTTTCTTCATCTGTCTTTGGGTCTTCAGGGTAATCAGGGAGGTCGTAGCCTTGTCCTCTTAGCTCATCAATCACGCCTTTTATCTGAGGTACGGACGCACTGATGTTGGGCAATTTAATAACGTTTGCATCTGGTTTCAGAACCATTTCACCCAACAATGCCAAATCATCGGGCTGTTGTTGTTCCGGTTTCAATCTTTCAGGAAACTGAGAAATGATTCTTCCGGCAAGAGAGATATCCATGGTACCAACATCTATCCCGGCTACCCCAGTAAATGCTTGAATAATTGGTAAAAAAGAACCACTTGCTAGTTCAGGGGCTTCGTCAACTTTGGTGTAAACTATATCTGCCATTTTTTCTTCCTATAAAAATTTTAAATTAATCAATTTGTTATTATAAATATTAAAAAACCATAGAAAAATCTGGTAAGCGCCATTAAATTATGCTTATTAGGAGACGAATAAGCTAAAATATAACTTGTATATTGTCAAGCAAATTTGGATGGGACAAAAATCATACTTTGTGGTTGATTTCCCCCATCAGAAGTATTTCCCCTTATTTATTCTTTAGCCTCTCTGACTCTAGAAGTATTTGCGCTCAATGAATGCTTTAATGTCATTTGCTTCCCGACGTAAAATTTAATGTATATGTGAAACTGTAGTTTGGTTCTTATAAGGGGTCAACTTGTATTTTATAAATAATTCTTTATCCTCATAGGTTAAGTATCTATTATCTCAACCCTTTTGATGAATACACTGACTAACGATTACCGACTAGCAATGGATTTTACTACTTTAGAGAGCATTCCCGAAGATCCCAGGAAACGTTTGACCTATTTCCAATCCTTTAAAAAATTGATTCAAATTGAAAAGGAAAAGATTAAAGATTGGCACCGTTCTGGAGCAGGCGGATGGGAGGTAATTCAATCACAAACCAATTTAATCGATGAGGTGGTCCGACACATTCTTCTTTCTATGACCCAGTTGGAACAATATAAATCCAAATTGGTATTAGAAGATTTTTGCCTGATTGCGGTAGGAGGTTATGGGAGAGGGGAACTCAATCCACTTTCCGACATCGACCTACTTTTTTTACTGCCACCAAGGCCAAAGCTTATAACCGAAACCTTTATTCAAGATGTTTTATCTGTGTTATGGGGATTAGGTATTGAAATTGGTCACAGTTCGCGCACTATCAAAGATTGCATTAAGCTGGCCAATGAGGATTTGACTATAAAAACATCGATGATCGAAACCCGGTTCTTGATGGGCGATCAAACCCTTTATGACCGTTTTACAAACTCCATTAATAAAAATGTTCTGCAAAAGGGTGTTAAAAAATTTTTAAATTCAAAGTTAAAAGAAAAGTACACACGTTATGGGAACGATGAGGGGGTTGTGTGTCACCCGGAGCCGGACATCAAAAATGGCCCCGGTGGATTGAGAGATTACCACAATGCCCTTTGGGCGACGGCAGTTCGGTTTGGCGTAAATTCTTTTAGGGAGATCGAGGGTGCTCAGGTTATTTCTCCAAAGGAAATTGAATCTTTATATAACTCGATAGATTTTACTTTGCGTGTGCGAAATGAATTACATTATTTGACAGAAAAAAAGACGGATGTTCTATCTCGGGAAATCCAAAAAGATCTTGCTGCAAACCTAGGCTACCTTGTTTCCTTTGATGGGCAACCCGTTGAGGACTTTATGCGCGATTATTATTTGCACGCTACTAATATCTATAACTTCTCAGAAAATCTTTTTGAGCATTGTCTTCAGACTAAACAACCTTTCATGCAGGTTCTTACCGAGCTAACGAAAAAATCTTTGGGGAACGGATTCAGCATCTCAGGTTCGATGCTTATATATGAAGGAGACCAAAAAAATGATTTTCAAAAGGATAAATCCCTTGTCCTGAAAGCTTTGGGGCTTTGTCGTAAATATTCCATTTCACCTAACTACCAACTTCGAAGGCAATTAAGGTTGCACAAAAAACTAATTGTTGCCGAACATATGAAGGGAGAAGAAGTCAGAAACTTTCTTTATTCAATTCTTGGAGATAGCGACTCGCATAAAACCCTGAGATTAATGCATGAAACGGAAATTCTGGAACAAGTGTTGCCGGAATTCGGATTGGCTCATTGCAAGGTCAATCATGATTTTTATCATCACTTTACAGCAGACGAACATTCGCTACGTATCATCCGGTTTCTGGAGGAACTAGAAGCATCGATATTGACCAACCCTACAGACCTAGCTCTTTTATATGAAGAATTTTCGCATAAAAAAACACTAAAATTCGCAGCACTTTTACAATCTGCCGGAACTCTTTCAGATATGGATGGGGAGTCTGGTTTGGAGGGGTTTATAAATCTCATCAGTGAGAGATTGTATTTGCAAACAGAGGAAAAAGAGTTGCTAGAATTTTTGATAAAGAACATTTATGAAATGGTAGATACTGCTTTGCATCAGGATATCCACCAACCGAAAGTAATCCAGAAATTCGCTAAAACAGTGATAAACCATCAACGGCTTACGGCATTATATCTTTTCAGCTTTGCAGAATTACGTGCCGTTGCGCCTGGGACATTAACGGCTTGGAAAAAACTCTTGCTCTCTGAGCTTTATGAACGCACTTTAAAATATCTTAGCGATCCGGAATCCCTGGAGCAGTATCCACAAGCTACAAGGGTGGGTGTTTTCAAGGCGCTGCATGGCGAATTACCCGCTGCTGATATTGAATCCCACCTTCGGCTTATGCCTGAAGACTACCTAATGACCGCATATTCTGAAGAGGTGGCTTTGCATATAAGATTGATCCGTTCGCTAAAAGACAAACCTTTTATATTACATCACGAATTTAATGAAGAAGGGAAGTTTCATAACCTTACACTATCGTGTGTTTCTGGGCAGGAATCGTTCAAAAAACTGGTAGGTGCCTTAACAGCAAAAAGCTTAAATATTCTGGGAGCTCATATCTACTTAAAGAAAGATGGATATGTCATAGTCTCAGTCCAAGTTGAAGAAAGCGATATTGCAAAGGGAGGTAATTTTGAAATCTGGAAAGAAATCAAATCAAATTTAGCAAAATTGTTTTCGAAAGAAACTAATTTAAAAAATATGATGCGTTCGCGTACCCGTTATGCGAATGAGAAAAAGGGCTTAGATAAAGCCATCGTTCCGCG
This sequence comes from uncultured Nitrospina sp., assembly GCA_913044145.1. Classification (GTDB taxonomy): domain Bacteria; phylum Nitrospinota; class Nitrospinia; order Nitrospinales; family VA-1; genus UBA8687. Next base: position 7,165 of record CAJWOD010000034.1, read on the forward strand.
AGTTCAAGTGGAAAGAGAAACCACAGGCACTTTTACTATTATTCGTGTGGAAGCCCGCGATCATATGGGGATGCTTTATAAGATTGCATCTGTTTTTGCAGATTTTGGCATTCTTATTCACCGGGCAAAAATTTCTACTCAAGGAGATCGAGGTATCGATGTATTTTATGTTTCGCTGAAAGATCAACATGTCACTTTCAACAAGCTTATGAGCCAGTTCAAAGCAAATATGATCAAAATATTAATGATCGAAAGACTTGAAGACGTCCCCTAACCAAACCACCCTCGGTTGGAATTTGTCTGACTATTTGAAGCCTGAAAATTATTATTGAGAAAGAGCATTAGTGAGTTATAAATAATGAAAATCTTTTTTTCTTGGGTAGGAGTTTTTATTTGGTTCTTCATTCTGGTTTTGCCGAAAGCTTTTTCCAATTCGCTGGATTCTGAAACTGGGCGTGACATTTTTTTTAAGCATTGTAGAGCTTGTCACGGAGATAAGGGGGACGGAAAAACCTTCGCAGCGAATGTATTGAACCCCCCTCCAAAAAATTTTACCTCAGAAAATTCGAAACAAGAACTGACAGAAGATCGGATGATTCAATCGGTTACCGAAGGAAGAAAAGGTACTGCCATGATGCCTTGGAAGTCTCGTCTAACTCAACAGGAAATTCATGCGGTGGTGCTATATATTAGGAAAAGTTTGATGCAATTAGAATCCCCGGTGGAAATAGATGGACGCTGATAAAAAAATAAGGCGTAGGATTTACAACTATTCAAAATAAGCTGAGGGGTTTTGTCGGTAATTGTTTTAGGAAATATTACGACTTTAAGTTTCTAAGGAAAGTTTTTGAAAGAAAACAATCCTTGTCTTTGCTTATCTATGTCGATCTGTGGGCAAAGTTTTACTTTTTCACTTCTTTTCCCAGTTTATTTTCTATGGAGGCCATTTTTGATTCCAATCTTCCTGATTTGCCTTCACGGTAATCAATTTTTATACCGCAGGTGATACGTTTACAGTCCGAGCGCATGGTTTCATAACATTGTTTGACCACACCCATAACCTCATCGAATTCGCCTTCCAATACCGTCCCCATCGGGTTTAACTTATAAGGCACCCCACTTTCATCGATAATTTTTAAAGACCGGCTAACTTGATCACTTACACTTTCCCCTTTATCCATAGGGCTCATGCTGAATTCCAGCAAAATCATTTGAATGACCTCACAATAGAAACGGGTTATTAAGATAGAGGAAACCTATATAAGGTATGGCTCCCATAAAGAATATCCTTGCATATTAGGATGGAATTATGAAATGATCAAGCTATCCCATACATAGGTTGAGGGAAATCCAAGAAAAGGTGGTAAACGTTTTTGCCAAAGCTTAAAGATCTGCGCCAGCAGATTGATAAAATAGATGATCAGCTTTTAAAGCTGATTAGCCGACGTGGTGTTTTAGCCGAAAAAATAGGTAAAGAGAAGTCCCTTCAGGGTCAGACTGCTCACTTCCATGTTCCTCAACGTGAACGTGCCATTCTTGATAGGTTGAACGACCAGAGTAAGGGTCCGTTTCCCTCAACTGCTATCAATTCTATTTTCCGTGAGATTTTTTCTGCAACATTGGCATTAGAAAAGCCTTTGAGGGTTGCTTTTCTGGGCCCGGAAACTACATTCACTCACCAAGTTGCAATTAAGCATTTCGGTCATTCCTGCAAGTTTAATCCATGCCTTAATATTGAAAGCGTTTTCTCTGAAGTTGAGCTTGGGAATTCGGATTATGGAGTGGTACCTGTAGAAAATTCCATTGAAGGTGTTATAAACCGAACACTTGACTGTTTTGTTGATTCGCCGCTTCATATTTGTGATGAGGCTCAACTAGCCATTTCTTTATTCTTATTGGCAAAAAATACAGATCCTAAAAAGATAAAGACCGTTTATTCACATCCACAACCTTTGGCGCAAAGCCGTAATTGGCTTAGCTGTAACCTACCGGGTGTCGAACAAATTCCAGCTTCTAGTACGGCTCAGGCAGCGGAACTTGCAAAACGAGACAAGAATTCAGCAGCAATAGCCGGGCAGTTAGCGGCGGAAGTTCACCAATTAAAAATTATTGCCAAAAATATTCAAGATCGCGCTGAAAATCACACGCGGTTTTTGGTGATCAGCAGGGATCAAGCTAAAAGGGCGAGAAGGAATAAGACATCAATTATGTTTTCTATTAAGGATGAAGCAGGGTCGCTTCTAAAAATATTGGAACTGTTTGCAAATAACAAAATTAGTTTGACCAAAATTCAATCACGACCCTTACGTAACAGGCCTTGGGAATATCTGTTTTATATCGATTTTCTGGGGCATATGGAAGATAAGGCAGTTGAACGTGTTTTTAAAACTCTTGGTAAGCAGACATTGTTATTTCGAGTTTTGGGTTCTTATCCTGAGCAGGGGTTGAAAAAAGCATGAAGTTATTTGAAAAGATAACCATCATCGGTGTTGGTCTTTTGGGAGCTTCTTTGGCTAAAGCTTGTCGTAAGTATAATCTTGTCGAAGAAATTTCAGGGTTTGGTCGGAATCGTGAGAATTTGGTTAAAGCCAAATCTTTGGGTGTCATAGACCATTGCGCCAAAGATTTGCCAGAGGCCGTTAAAGATGTCGATCTTGTAGTTCTTTGCACACCCGTATCCAAAATCGTTCCGTTGATTGAAAGTTTATTACCACATCTAAAACAGGGTGTTGTGATTACTGATGTGGGTTCTGTAAAAGGACCCTTGGTTCACCAATTGGACGACTTGATGCCAGAAGGAATTTTCTTCGTTGGGTCGCATCCTATTGCCGGAGGAGAAAAATCAGGCTTGGAAGCGTCGCGAGAAGATTTATACCTCAATGCAAAATGTATTTTAACGCCAACACCTAAAACCAATGCGCATGCGTTAGGGAAAGTAGATACGCTTTGGAAAGCGGTGGGAATGGAGACGCTAACACTTGATGCAGACGAACATGATTTTGTTTTTGGTGCGGTGAGTCATCTACCTCATATCGTCGCTTATGCGTTGATGAATACTCT
>CAJWOD010000035.1 GCA_913044145.1 uncultured Nitrospina sp.
TTTTTTTGTGACCCCCTCTGCTATAACCGGGGCAGAAATAACCAGAATAGGGACTAAATAATAATAAAATTAGCACCTTCATTACCTTAGAAATATTCTTATTCAAGGTTATTCAACTGGATAAACCTTTGAATAGACATCGAGGTTTTACTTTGTTTATTAGTATTTAAATGATTGAATTTAAATGTATATTTATTATGGGATAAATTTTTATTAAAGTGTGGCTTTATGGTTATCGTTATAGTAGCCATACCTGTATTTTATGAATTCATTTGTTTATAAGATCGGATAGGGTTATTAATCGAAGAAAATATAAGCAAAGGCTTTGATTATTAAATAGATTTGTTTATACTGATTGCTCTTAAAAACCTTTCTATATTGAGATTTATTATGAGTATTGACGATAAAGAGTTGGAAGATTTTATGCCTGCCTTGGAGTTGGAGTGGACGGACGAGGCCCAGACCCGTATGAAAAATGTACCTTTTTTCGTTCGTAAAAGCGTTGTCCGAGGAATCGAACAATATGCAAAGGATAAAAGCCTTGCATTGATCGATGAAGAAGTGGTTTCGCGTGCCAGGCAAGAAAGGGAAGGCGCCGCTATGGAAGCTGCTCAACAAAAACGTGCGGCAGAGCAGGCGGCATCTTCTGACGAAACCCCAACACGACGTCAATATGTGAGTTTCACTTTTTATAAACTGGACCCAGCTTATCGTCGACTTCCAAAAGATGAACGTGACAAAGGGGTACAAGAGTTTATTGATATTTTAGAAGAGTACGATAATTCTTCGGATATGATTCTTCTCTGTTATTCCATGGTTGGTCTACGTGGGGATACAGATATCATGACCTGGAGAATTTGCTATAGCATGGAAGAGTTCCAGACCATGACTACACGATTACTGCAAACTGGCCTGGGTAAATATTTGAATGTATCCCATTCATATCTTTCTATGACGAAACGATCTATGTATATGGACTTCTTAAATCCGGAGCATGAAGAAGATCGCACTCATATTATCCCGGGAAAGGCTAAATATCTTTTTATCTATCCCTTTGTTAAAACCCGCGAATGGTATTTGTTGACGCAATTCACCCGGCAGGGAATTATGGACGAACATATTTATGTCGGTAATAAATACCCTTCTGTTAAATTGAACACGACGTACTGCTTCGGTATCGATGATTATGAGTTTGTGGTTGCTTTCGAAACAGATTCCCCGGACGATTTTCTTGACCTTGTCCAGGAATTACGCGAAACGGAAGGCAGTCGATATGTTAAAGAAGACACTCCAATATTCAGTTGTGTTGCAATGTCTATCGAAGACGCGGTCAAAAGCCTGGGTTGTTAGCGGGCAGAACAACTTGTCTGGTTATTAGATCAACCCTAAAAAACCCCGAACTTTCCTTGCAAAGCTATTATATATCCAGGTTTATGGACCATCCATGGATTACTCTTTATATTAGCTTTAAAATAATATCATAAGCTATACCTTTAAATCCTCTGGGGTATATGTGGAATGAAAAAACCTAAAATAGTTGTCATTGAAGACGAAGTCGATATTCTCGAGGTGATTAATTACAACCTTTCGAAAGAAGGTTTTGATGTCTATTCAGCCTTAGATGGGGAAGAAGGCTTGGCTTTGATAAAAAAAGAAGTCCCCAATTTAGTTCTTTTAGACCTGATGTTGCCAGGACTGGATGGAATTGAAATCTGCCGCAAATTAAAAACTGACTATTCAACCCGTTCCATTCCTATCATCATGGTTACAGCAAAAGGTGAGGAAAGTGATATTGTTCTGGGTCTTGGAATGGGTGCTGATGACTATATGGTGAAACCCTTTCGTCCTAGAGAACTCATGGCCCGCATAAGATCGGTTTTGCGTCGTGGCGATTTTATTGAAGAGGGCGAAGGTCTGGTTTCGATAAATGAACTGGTTATTGATATTAACCGCCATGAGGTAAAGTTGGAAGGAAAAAAAATTGTCCTAACTGCGATGGAATTTAAACTTTTACATTTTCTTGCATCACATCCAGGTCAAGTATTTACAAGAGAAAACTTATTAAACCATGTGTCTTCTGATGACACTTTTATCATCGATCGCAATATTGATGTTCATATTCGTTCTATCCGTAAAAAACTAAATAAGCATCGAGAACTTATTGAAACCATCCATCGTGTCGGTTATCGATTTCGGGATAAGGATCAGTAATGCTTCGCTCTCGAATTTTATGGAAACTTTTCACAGGCTATGTGATTCTAATATTGCTCTCCACTACCATCGTTGGTGTTCTGGTTTCTAAACATGTCAAAAAAGGAGCTCTGATTGAAATTGAGCGGTCTCTCGACGTTCGCGCTACCCTACTAAGGGGGTTGGCTCTCGAAATGTTTTTGATTTCTACGGATAAAAAAGTTCAGGAACGTATAAAAAGTCTTGGAGAGAAGACAAATACCCGGCTTACCATAATAAAGGTTGATGGCGTGGTGCTTGCTGATTCGCAAGAAGACCCGAAAACCATGGATAATCACGCCAATCGCCCTGAACTTCTAGCAGCAAAGTCTCATGGTCATGGCATGACCACCCGGTTTAGCAATACTATGGAAAAAAAGATGATGTATTACGCTCGTACAGTAGAAATGGAGGGTGATTTGCTAGGATATGTGCGAACTTCTTTGCCTCTTTCTGTTATTGACGAGCGACTTTCCCGTATTCACGTACTTGTAGTTTTTTCTATTAGTATCTCTGTATTTGTTGCATTGTTGTTGGGATTTTTTGTGGCAAGGGGTTTTGCGAAACCTTTAACAGCTATGACCACTATCGCCGAATCTATATCTGATGGCAATTATGATCAACTTGTGGCTATAGACAGAAAAGATGAAATTGGTTCTCTGGCTAAGACGCTCAATAAAATGGCACGGAGTTCTCGTGAACGGTTAGAGACGATTGCCTTAGACAAGAATAAGTTGCTGGCTATAATATCGGGAATGGTGGAAGGAGTTGTGGCTATTGATAAAAACGAAAACATTATTCATTTGAACGAAGCGGCAAGAATGATACTTGGTATTTCACCTGATAAAGATATTCATCGACGAATATGGGAGGCGACGCACTCAAGGGAGTTTTGTCAGATTTTTTCTGTAGCATTGAATGAAGAAACGGAAATTAGAAAGAAGTTAAAAATTGTCACAAGTTCAACCGACCAAAACATTGAAGTTCATGCGTCGCCATTTCGCGATGCATCGGGCGAACTAGTTGGTGTTGTTGTTGTATTACATGATGTGTCTGAACTGGAACGTTTGGAAACCATCCGCCAGGATTTTGTAGCCAATGTTTCTCATGAACTAAAAACTCCTATCACTGCAATTAGGGGTTTGGTTGAAACAATGGTAGAAGATGAAGAAATGTCTGCAGATAATCATCGCAGTTTTCTAAAGAAGACAATGAACCAAACACTTCGTCTTTCAAATATAGTTGCGGACCTTCTTTCGCTTTCGCGGTTAGAATCAGCTGGAATGGATTTGGTAAAAGAGCCTATTGACTTAAGAGAGGTAGTTAATGGATCTTTGGCAGCCCTTCTTCCAGTGAGTGAGGATAAAGGAATTCCTATTGAAACTGATATTTCAGACGAAACCATGGAAATTCTTGGGGACTGGGAAGCACTTTTTCAATCCGTTAACAATCTCATTGATAATGCTATTAAATATAACTCAAAAAAAGGTAAGGTTTGGTTGAGTCTGCGTAGAAAAGCAAAAAATGCAGTGATTGAGGTACGTGATTCAGGAATCGGTATTGAATCTTTAGAACAACATCGGATTTTTGAACGTTTCTACCGTGTTGATAAAGCAAGATCGAGACAAGTTGGTGGTACCGGTCTGGGGCTATCTATTGTCAAACATACGGTGCTGGCACATGGCGGACAATTATCCGTTGAGAGCGTCCATGGAACGGGAAGCACCTTTCAAATTTCCCTCCCACTTAATAAATAAACATTCGGATCCACTTCTAATCTTATCAAAGCCTTTTCTTGACAGGCAATATATAAATTGATATATAACGGGTTATCGTTATATTATTATAAATATAACGAAGCTTTATAGGGAAATTAAAAAAAACAGAATTGCTCAGAGGTTTGGGTGTTAAAAATCGATAAAGTTGGCTTATTAGAATATCTTTTCTTATTAAACATTTTTAATGTTTGGCATTCACCGATCTTTTTAAAAACTAGGTCTTATTTAGAATGGAAAAAATAATTAAGAAGGTATTTTCATTAGTACTAGTGATTTCATTGTTTAATTGGTTTGGTAGTTTTAAAGTGGAAGCTCAGGGTTCAAGGAAAATTGAAAGCCTAGAAAAAAGACTGGAAACGTTAGAAAAAAAGGAAAAATCAAGATACAAAAAAGAAGAAAAGGAAATCCTTACTTACTATAAAAATGGATTTAAAATGCGGACCCGCGATAACCAGTTCAGGGCTCAGGTGGGTGGACGCATTATGCATGATTGGGGTTTCTTTAGTGAGTCCGGTTCTTTTAGATCTACTTTTGGCCATCAGGAGAATGGAGCTCGTTTTCGCCGGGTCCGCTTCTTCATGGCAGGACTGCTTCATACAAAAATTAAGTATATGTTTGATATCGATGTGGATGGAGGTGCTGACGGTGTAGTTTTTAAAGATATGTATATTGGAATAACCCGTATTCCCATTCTCGGAAATTTTCAGGTGGGCCATTTTAAACGACCGGCATCTTTAGATTCTGTTACCAGCTCTAAATACCTAACATTTATTGAACGTTCTCTGACAAATACCTTTTTCAAAACTAGAAATACCGGCTTTGCTTTTTTTAATCACGCTTTCAGTGAGAGCCTTAACTGGTCTGTTTTTATAAATAAAGAAACTAGTGAAAGGCCGCCTGATTTTCAAATTGATGGCGACTGGAATATTACCAGCAGAATCTCAGGCTCACCTTATTATTCCGTAGATGGAAAAACCTGGATTCATTTGGGAGCAAGTTGGAGTTATGAAAAGGCAACGGATAATCAGGTAATATTCAAAGGAGCACGCGATACCGAAATTACAAGTACTTTTATAACTACTGGAGTTGTCCCTGCTCGTGAATTTAATATTATAGGATTAGAAACTGCTATAAATTGGTATCAGTTCAGTTTGCAGGGTGAATATGTTATTGCAGATGTTAAGAAAGATGAGGGCACCAATGGGCAAATGGATGGTTTTTATGTTCAAGGGAGCTGGTATATAACAGGAGAAAACCGTCGCTATTCTGGGAAAAAAGGTGTTATTGTCCGTTTCAAACCGAAGGAAAATTTTGACTGGAATAAAAATTGGTCGGAAGGACATGGGACGGGTGCATTGCAATTAGCTGTACGGTATGCCGAGTTGGATTTGAATGATCGGAGTGCAGGTATTACTGGCGGCGAACAAAAGAGCCTGACCTTGGGAGTTAACTGGGAGTTAAACCCTATGTCACGTCTAATGTACAACTATATTCACTCTGATTTCACCAGTGGAACAGGGACAGATAATGGCACTCTGAATTCTAATATCATCCGTTTTCAGGTAGATTGGTAAATCAGCAATATCAAAATAGGTGTTTAAAGGACGCCCTCACTTGGCATATTTTTCTGATATCTAAAGGGAGCAAATTCTCTGCTATGCGCCAAGAACTTCTGGAGGGCTGGTGAGCTTTGGGATTTTTTCTTCTTTGTTCGTTGCACCCAGGGGCTTGTTTTGAAGCATATTGAGAAGTTGTACCAGAGTGGATTTCATATTCTTTCTTTTAACAACACCGTCTATTAAACCATGTTCTAATTGAAACTCGGCTCTTTGGAAGCCATTTGGTAGTTTTTGTTTGATGGTTTGCTCAATCACGCGTGGTCCGGCAAAGCCGATCAGAGCCCCTGGCTCGGCAAGTATAATATCCCCAAGCATGGAAAAACTTGCAGACACACCACCCATAGTGGGGTCAGTTAATATAGAAATATAAGGAATCTTTTTTACGCTAAGTTTTTTTAAAGCCGATGAGGTTTTTGCCATTTGCATGAGTGAAAAAATGCCTTCTTGCATGCGCGCACCGCCTGAACAACTTACAATAATTAGAGGTACATTATTTTCTATAGCTCTTTCTATGGCACGTGTTATTTTCTCGCCAACGACTGATCCCATGCTTCCTCCCATAAAACTAAAGTCAAAGACTGCAACTTCGACGGAAAGCCCCTCCATCAATCCAGACCCAGTAATAATGGCATCATTTCCTGTATTTTTTTTAATGCTGGCACGCATTCTGTCTTTATATTTTTTTGTATCTTTAAACTTTAGTGGATCAGGAGATGTCAGGTTTTGATCATGTTCTACAAACGTTTCAGGATCAATAAGCAAATGGATACGTTGTCTGCCATCGAGACGAAAGTGATATTCACATTTTGGGCAAACTTTGAGATTGTCTACTAACTCCGAAACATATATCTGTTCTTTACATTTCTTGCACGAGGTCCATAGGTCTTCTTCTTTCGTGGCCTTTTTGTAAATACCAGCTTTAAGTTTATCTAACCAGGACATAGCTATTCCTTGAATGGTGTTTGAACAGGAGGTGTGGTTTCTTCCTCGACAACCGAACCTTTATTGCTAATTAAAATTCCAATAGGTCCGATTATGGTATAAGTGATGCCTAATATAAATAGGGCCACACGTGGAATAGTTGCAAGAACGTATAGAAATAAAATTACGAATAGGAACCGCGAAAAAGCTACACGTTTTTTGAAATCAAATTTTTTAAATGCCGGATATTTGATATTACTTACCATCAGAAAGGCCAACCCATAGATGACCATGACCATGATGAAAGGGTTGATTCGTGTGGCAAATAAGTCTTCAAATGCGATAACAATGGATGCGACGACTGCAGCAGCAGCTGGGCTCGGTAAGCCAATAAAGTATGAACCACGAATGTCAGATTTAGTAACGTTGAAACGCGCTAGACGAAGTGCAGTGCAAAGCAGGAAAAGAAAAGCGGCCATCCATCCTAGGCGACCAAAGGGTTTAAGAACCCAGGAATATGCAAGAAATGCAGGAGCCATACCGAAGGTAATAATATCGGCTAATGAGTCGTATTGCATTCCAAAGGCACTGGTTGTTTTTGTCATTCGCGCGATACGACCGTCCAATCCATCAAAGATCATTCCAATTACAATGGCCCAGGCGGCGTAATAGAAGTTTTCGTTCAAAACAGCTACAAAAGCGTAGAATCCACAAAAAACATTTCCCGTCGTGAAAAGACTGGGTAGTATGTGAATGCCTTTTTTTGGTTTCATATTATTTTAAATACCCAATGATTGAACTACCGCCGCTTACGATATCGTCCTTCTTAACCTTTAATTCTGTTCCTTCGGGAACAAAGATATCGGTTCGGGAGCCGAAACGAATCAGACCAAATCGTTGCCCTAACCGATAGTCATCTCCTTCTTTAGCATAACAAACGATGCGCCGTGCGATCAGCCCTGCGATCTGTTTGACCAATATTTTGGTTGAACCGTTGTTTAGTAAGATTGTGTTTTGCTCGTTGTCCAGCGATGCCTTATGGTTGGCAGCGTTCAGAAACTTACCTTTATTGTACCGCTTTGCTTCGATTTTTCCAGCAATAGGTACGCGATTTACATGCACGTTGAAAACGTTTAAAAATATACTGACCCTTATATAGTTATCATTCGGCAATAACGGATCACCCTCTTTAATAATTTCTACGACTTTGCCATCGGCCGGAGAGACGATTACTCCGGGCTCCTGTGGGATGCTCCGTTCAGGGTCACGAAAAAACCAGCAGCAAAAAAGAAAAAGTCCTTCAAATAATCCGGTAGCCCAGTAATTAGAGAACGAGTAAAATACCGCGGCCAAAAAAGCCAGCGGAATGATAAATATAAAGCCTTCTTTGGCTATGGGACTACGCATAAATTTTAACCCTTACTGCAATTTTTTACCGACGAAAGGCATCATCTTGCGTAGTTTTTCACCAACCTGTTCGACGCGGTGTTCTTTTCCTTTTCTCAGCAATGCATTAAACATAGGTCGATTGGCCTTATTCTCCAGAATGAATTCTTTTGCAAAACTACCACTTTGAATTTCGCTGAGAATTTTTTTCATCTCCGCGCGGGTTTCATCAGTGATGATGCGCGGTCCCCTTGTGACATCGCCATAAGCGGCTGTGGTGCTGATGGAGTAACGCATGTTACCAATTCCCCCTTCATAAATTAAATCAACAATCAATTTGAGTTCATGTAGACATTCAAAATAAGCCAGATTTGGGTCATATCCTGCATCGACCAGAGTGTCATAACCTGATCGGATCAGTTCGGTAACGCCTCCGCATAATACGACTTGTTCACCAAAAAGATCGGTCTCTGTTTCTTCTTTAAAATTTGTCTCAAGAACACCGGCGCGGGTACCGCCAATTCCTTTAGCATAAGCCAAAGCAATATTTTTCGCTTTTTTGGAAGCATTTTGGTGAATCGCCATCAGGCAGGGTACGCCAGCTCCTTGCTCATAAGTGCGCCGCACCAAGTGGCCGGGTCCCTTTGGCGCAACCATAAATACATCAACATCTTTAGGAGGTTCAATTTGACCAAAGTGGATATTGAAACCATGCCCAAAAGCAAGAGCTTGTCCTTTCCTTAAATAAGGAGCAATATCGTTATCATACATCTCCCGTTGTTTGTCATCGGGTATGAGGATCATCATAATGTCGGCCTGTTTGGCAGCTTCAGGGACAGTGACCACCCTGAGACCATCTTTTTGAGCTCGTTTCCAGAAGGCACTATTTTTCCGAAGGCCAACCATGACTTTCATCCCGCTGTCATGGAGATTTCGGGCGTGGGCGTGGCCCTGGCTACCGTAACCGATGATAGCGATGGTTTTTTTCTTTATGATTTTTATATCTGCATCTTTGTTGTAGTAAATCTTAGACAAAACTTTTCTCCTTATCTATTAACTTGAATTGGTTGTGAGCGATTTATTTCCACGGCCTATGGCGATCCTTCCTGAACGCACAACCTCCTTGATCCCGATGGGACTCAAAAGTTCAAGAAAACTTTTTATCTTGCCTTCGTCGCCAGTGATTTCTATTGTGTAGGTGGAAGAACTGACGTCTACCACCTTAGCCCGAAACAGTTCTACTATCCGGAGCATTTCTGCTCTAACTTGGGCCTCTGCGTTCATTTTTATCAATACCAGTTCGCGATCAACAAAGTTTTCCTCTGTCAAGTCGACAACTTTGATAATATCGACGAGCTTATTTAATTGTTTGGTGATTTGTTCAACCTTAGCATCGTCACCAATGGTTACAATTGTCATCCGTGAAATTTCGGGATCCGAAGTTTCTGCAACGTTCAAACTTTCAATATTGAAACCGCGACCGCTAAAAAGTCCCGATACGCGAGAAAGAACACCGAAATGATTATTCATTAATACAGAAATTGTATGCTGCATTTTCCAGAAATCCAGTTTGTAAGTTTGTGGATATCACATCCCATATCTCATTGATTCTATGAGAAATATTGGTCGGGACTATCATTATACTAGCAAAAACAATGCTTTTTTACTAATAAGAATTACCGAAACACATCAAATTAAGGAGATATGTTGGAGAACGGTAGAGAATTTAACATTGTGGAGGGGTTAAAGAAACTTAAAAAAGCAGTTAGAAAATTCCGCACCCCTAGCGTCACGGTGATAGCAAAGAAAAACGACCCTTTTGCTGTTCTTGTAAGTTGTATCATTAGTTTAAGAACAAGGGACGAGGTCACCGAACTGGCCTCGGCAAGGCTGTTCACTTTAGCAAAACTTCCCGCTGAATTATTGGAACTATCGAATGCTAAAATCGAAAAAGCCATTTATCCTGCAGCATTTTATCGAAACAAGACCAAGTCGCTTAAAGAACTGTGCCAAGTTCTGGTAAAAGAATATTCTGGGAAGGTGCCAGATAAACTTGAAGACCTTCTCAAACTTAAAGGAGTGGGGAGAAAGACGGCGAACCTGACTTTGATATTGGGGCATAACAAACCCGGTATATGTGTCGATATCCACGTTCACCGGATATCGAATCGTTGGGGATATGTAAAAACCAAATCACCGGATGAAACTGAAATGGTGTTGCG
>CAJWOD010000036.1 GCA_913044145.1 uncultured Nitrospina sp.
AATGACATAAAGTTACATTTTCAGACACTTTAGAACACAATCCTATCATAACCCGACAGACTGTCAACCTAAAATGCAGCTAAAATGTTTAATTTTCAGGTAGAAAAAAATCAGTTAAACTTTTATTAAAACAGGGTTTTCTCAAATGAGGTATAGTTGTAGCTAAAGTTTTTATAAGACAATTACAAATTTTTAGCGTGACACTTCCGGGTCCAAGAAATTACTGAATTAGCCTGGCGGCTTGTGTATCGTGAGGAGTGGGTTTGGAATAGATTATTTGAGTTCTTTCCTTATTATATAAGTAAGCTGATGCATTATATGGTTAAACTGATGCTCTTCAGCAAGAAACAGCTGGTATCCCTTTCGATTCCAATGGATTTGCTTTGACAAGCCCAAATTCCTGATGCTACTATGAAAAAAGCCTTAAATAATTACAAATATTACCTTTCCCCAAAGGATTACAATCGATTATGAAGCAAAAAAAAGTAAGATTTTTAGTGGGAAGTTTGTTGATAGTTGGTGCGATTGGATATTTAATTACTCTTGGGATAAGCAATACCTCACAGTATTTTTTTACTGTTGATGAATTACTCAGCCAAAAAGTTTCCTATGCTGGATCCGGATTAAAGGTTAAAGGTAATGTAGTAAATGGCTCTATTCAAAGAGACCCTGATGATTATTTAAATGTGATGTTTTCAATTGAGGAAAAGGAATCCTCGCTAAAGGTAGCTTATCAAGGGGTAACGCCTGACATGTTTGCCGATGGCCGGGAAGTGGTTGTGGAAGGGACATTGGGGGAAGATGGTGTCTTTCATGCCAACACTTTGTTGACTAGTTGCCCCTCAAAATATGAAGCAGAAAGAGAGGCAGGCAAAATGCATCCTGGAACCTTGAATACCGATAAATATAAGGAGCCCGGCCTGAAAAAAGCCGATGCCTTACCAAAGACAACCATTTGACCTTCCCTTAAATTTCTAATTAAGCTAGTCTCTAAGCTAAGGGACAATAGGCTACTATTTTTCTCATGAATGATATTGGTGAATTTACATTACTTGTGGCATTGGCAACTGCTATTTATGGTTGTGTCGCATATGTTATGGCTGTGCGCGGAAACCGGATAGACCTTTACTTGAGTGCGGATAAGACTCCTTTGATCGTCTGGGGTTGTGTGATGATCTCCTCCATTTGTTTGTGGAGAGCATTTCTGGTCAACGATTTTAGCCTCCAGTATGTATGGGCTTACTCTAATATTGAGCTGGATACATTTTATAAAATCGCTTCTTTCTGGGGCGGGCAGAAAGGTTCTCTTTTGTTTTGGACCTTACTTCTCACCACATACACGGTGGTGGTTCACTTTCAGAACCGCAAAAAAAATCTTCGGGTTGTTCCTTATGCGATGGCCGTGTTGCTGGTAATAATTATTTTTTTTCTTTTCCTGATTAACTTTTCGACCAACCCATTTGAACGCATTCCGTTGCCTCCTGAAGATGGCCGCGGCTTGAATCCACTCTTGCAGAATTACTGGATGGTTATTCACCCACCAACCCTATACTTGGGGTATGTTGGATTCACAGTTCCTTTTGCATTTGCAGTAGCAGCATTGATCAGTAAGAATTTGGATGATGGTTGGATCCGAGTGACAAGAAAGTGGACACTGATTTCCTGGTTTTTTCTTTGCATGGGAAATCTGTTTGGTGCTTCATGGGCATATGTTGAGCTTGGTTGGGGAGGTTATTGGGCTTGGGATCCCGTGGAAAACGCTGCTTTTATGCCGCTTTTGATAGCAACCGCATTTTTGCATTCCATAATGATCCAGGAAAAAAAAGATATGATGAAAGTTTGGAATATGTCTTTAATTCTTCTTACTTTTGTCATGACCATTTTTGGAACATTTATCACACGTAGCGGCCTTATCCAATCTGTTCATACCTTTGATGAAGCTACTTTAGGCTACTATTTTCTGGCATTTCTTTTCGTTATTCTTTTTGCTTGTATGGCGTTAATCATTGTTAGGCTTCCTCTATTAAAAAGTGAGAATCAGTTGGACTCATTTTTATCGCGTGAGAGCAGCTTTCTTTTTAATAATTTACTTTTGCTGGGAATTGCTTTTGCAACATTCTGGGGGACAATTTTTCCGATTATTTCAGAAGCAGTTCGCGGAATAAAAATTACCGTAGGCCCTCCATTCTATAATCAGGTTAATGTCCCGATCGGGCTTGCGCTGTTGGCGCTCGTCGGCATTGGGCCAGTAATCGCTTGGCGTCGCGCGACTCTATCTAATTTGAAAAAAAATTTTTTAAAGCCTTTAGCAGCTGCTTTTATCACAGCAATAGCATTGCTACCAGTTATTCCTTTAGGAAGTCGGGTTGAAAATTATACCTATATCGCATTTATCCTTTGTGCTTTTGTGATGACTTGTATTCTCCTTGAGTTTTACAAAGGAACAGCTTCTAGAATGGGATTACATGAAGAATCGATGTTAGGTGCGTTAACAACGGTTACCTGGCGTAATAAAAGGCGTTATGGTGGTTATATTGTTCATATCGGCGTTGTTCTGATTTTTGCAGGTATCGCAGGATCACAGGCATATGGAACCCATATTGAAAAGCACCTTAAGCCCGGGGAAACATTTAAGATTAGAGGATATGATATCACCTATGAAAAGCTGGTTGCAGTAGAAGCTACCAGTGTTAAAACCCGTGTCATTGCTCAACTTCAAGTTGAAAGAAATGGGAGCCATTACTGGACGGCACGCCCCGAAAAAGAATTTTATAAAGGACAGAATCAACCTGTGTCCGAGGTGGATGTGCTTTCAACCTGGAAAGAAGATTTATACATGATCCTTGCAGATTTTAGGGAAGACGAGTCTGCTACCATTAAGGTTTATGTGAATCCCATGGTCAGTTGGATGTGGACAGGTGGCTGGATCATCGCATTTGGTACGATGATATCCATGTGGCCTGATCGATTAGAGCAAAGGCGTCGTTTGGAACGTTTTCGAAGGGAAGAGTCTTTGTTTCCTTCCCCCGCGCAGGAGTAATAAGTGAAATTATTAAAGACCATATTCAGCATTTTTATAGTAGCAGGGTTTATTGCCAGTGCTCCTGTCGTTACAAATGCTGGTTCGCTACTGCAAGATTTAGAAAATGCACTGATGTGCAAGTGCGATGATAAATGCGGAAAAGTACTTGTAAACTGCACCTGCTCTACCTCAGACAAAACTCGGGCAAAATTTTCCAAAATGTTAGACTCCGGTCTGACCGTTGAGCAAATTATTAAATCTCAGGTGGATGAATACGGCGAAACAGTTTTGTCTGCTCCGACAAAATTTGGATTCAACCTCACAGCTTGGGTGATGCCATTTATGGCTCTCATTGCGGGAGGAGTGGGCATTCGAAAAATTCTTTCCACTTGGGTTGGGAAAAACCAGCCGGAAGATGCTCAGGGCAAATCTGAAGAAAAACCTGCAACACCAGGAAAATACTCCAAACGATTGCAAGATGAATTAGATGGGATCGAGTTATAGGAATGGAATTTGTCCACTTCTTAGAATTGCTTTTCATTGTGATTGTCCTGCTTCTTGTTGGAATACCTTTGTTTGGCAAACTGAAGTTTAAAAAGCTAGTGGAAGCTGTCGATCCCGATAATGATGAATATAAACATCTACTAGTGCGGAAAGAGGAAACCCTCATTTCAATCAAGGAACTTGAGTGTGATTTAGACACTGAAAAGATTTCAGACACCGATTATCAGGAACTTCGAAAAAAACTGGAAGCAGAAGCCAATGAGATAATTGAACGACTGGATCGGTTAGAACAAAGTCGAAAAAAAACTAAGTCCACTAGATGATCTCCTCCCTCTCAGGCCAGTTAAATGGGACCCTCTGAAAACGCAATGGAGGTTCGAAATTTGCGAAAAGCCTTTGGTGTATTAAGGGCTATAGATGGAATTGATTTTGATTTGAAGCGAGGAGAGTTCTTAACCGTTTTCGGTCCTAACGGTGCAGGAAAAACCACTTTGATAAAAATCCTTTCCGGTTTGACGCAACCCTCCTCTGGGTCGGCAAAGGTGGGCGGATTCGATGTCGCTGAAGGAAACCCGGGAATGCGTAAAGATATAGGGGTGATCTCTCATGCTACTGCATTATATGCCGATTTGACTCCACTGGAAAATTTGATGTTTTTTGCACGAATGCACGGTCTTGCCCAACCCGAGGACCAAGCCTTGAAGGTCATTGATGAAGTTGGGTTGACCCAGAGAAGAAACGACCGGGTTAGAACTTTTTCTCGGGGTATGCTTCAACGTCTATCCATTGCCAGGGCCATCCTTCATGACCCTAAAATTTTATTCTTAGACGAACCTTTTACAGGCCTAGACCTCCATGCCTCTAATATTTTGAGGGAACATCTGCAAAGGTTGCATGACCGCCGTCGAACCATTTTAATGACCACTCACGATATTTCCTGCGGTTTGGAGATGTGTGACAAGGTTGCGTTACAGGTGCAGGGGAGATTTGCGTTTCTAGAAAATATTGGAAATGTCGAAAGGGATCAATTTGAAGCTATGTATTTTGATGCGGTCCGTGACAACCAATTCATAATGGAAACTGGTGCTATAGGATAAAATTTTTTAAATATTTTTATATGAACTTATACCTCAATCAGATTGGTGCAATTATCTGGAAAGACTTTGTTACTGAGTTGAAGACTCGAGAATTGCTCAGTTCCATGTTCATTTTTGCATTGTTAGTGATCTTGATTTTTATCTTTTCCATAAACTTGAGTATTGTAAAAGCTAGTGAGGTGGGTCCTGGGATTTTGTGGGTGGCATTTTTATTTGCGGGAACGATTGGGTTGAACCGTTCATTCATGTTGGAAAAGGAAAATGGTTGCCTGATGGGCTTGATGCTAGTCCCGGCAGATAGAACAACGATCTATTTTGGGAAATTGATCAGCAACTTTATATTTTTGTCGATCATGGAACTTTTTATTCTCCCTCTTTTTATGGTGTTTTTTGATATCGATCTTTTGTCACATCTCGGCCCACTTTTGATAGTGGTATTTTTAGGAACGTTAGGGTTTTGTGCCTTGGGGACACTCTTGTCGTCTCTTTCATCCAATCTTAAAACGCGCGAAATTATGTTGCCTATTCTACTTTACCCACTACTGATTCCCATCGTAATAGGGGTGGTGAGGATGACCGGTCAACTTCTTGATGGAATACCGCTTCTTGATATGATGAAGTGGATTGGTTTGACGGCTTCCTTTGATATCATTTATATTGGGGTTTCCATAATGACGATAGACCATATATTGGAGGAATGATTGAATGGATAATTTTGGGTTTCTGTTTGCTGCAAATGCGTTTGTGTGGGGAGGCATCATTTATTTTATATATACCCTGAAGCAACGCAATCGAGAACTAGAAAAAGATGTGGAACTATTAAAAGAAGCTATCTCTAAGGAATCTCGGTAATGAATCAGGAAACAGCTGAAGGCTTAGAGGAAGAGAGTTCGATCCTAATATGGTTGACGGGCTTAGCTTTTGTTGCCGCTATGGCAGCCATTTTCCTTTTTGTTCCTACTGAAAAAACGGAAGGGCCGATCCAGAGAATTATGTATCTGCACATACCCTCCGCCTGGCTTTCTTTCTTTGCTTTTTTTATTGTATTCATATCATCTATTCTATTCTTATGGAAAAAAGAAAGAGAGTGGGATATTTATGCATACGCTTCCGCCGAAATAGGCGTAATTTTTTGTTCTCTAGTTTTGATAACAGGTCCTATCTGGGCGAAACCTATTTGGGGTACCTGGTGGGTTTGGGATGCCCGTTTGACTTCTACATTAATTCTTTGGCTGATATACGTTGCTTATTTGATGTTGCGAGCGCAAACCGACCCAGGTTCGATGAGAGCGCGGTATGCTGCGGTGCTGGGGATAGTAGGTTTTTTAAATATTCCATTTATCCACTTTTCCGTTTTATGGTGGCGGACTTTTCATCCTCAACCTAAAGTGATTTCTTCTGAAGGCTTTGGGAAAGGGATGGATCCCAGTATGCTTGCAACGTTAGGAATTTCTCTGGGTGCATTTACGTTACTGTACTTTTTACTCATGGGACAACGCGTTCGGCAGGAAAAATTAAAAGATGAAATCGACCGTCTTAAAAGAGAAAAACTCTACTCATCTTAAAAAGCATGGATTACTTTATTTGCTGCTCGTTATCGCAACAGCGGTATTTATATATCGTGCACAAAACTCTGTAGTATCACATTCTGGTTCGAGTATTAATGGAAATTCTGAAGTAGGTAGTTTGGCTCCCAAATTCACATTAAGAAACTTGAAAGGGAACCTCGAAGGTATCGATGATTATAAAGATAAAGTCATTATTTTGAACTTCTGGGCCACTTGGTGCGCACCATGCCTTGAAGAAATGCCGGCGTTTGAAAAACTTTACCGCAGATATCGGTCGCAAGGCTTAACCGTACTTGCTGTAAGTCTTGATAAAGGGGATAGCTCGAAGGTTAAAAAATTTGTTGATAATAATAATTTAACCTTTCCGGTTCTTTTAGATTTGGATGGGATTGCAGAAAAGCTTTATCCCTCGTTTACCATCCCATTTACATATGTGATAGACAAAAAAGGAAGAGTAGCCGCGCGGGTTGATGGGGCAAAAAACTGGGCATCGAATGAAACATTTGCTGCGCTGGACATATTGGTGAAGGGTTAATACAGAACATCCTTAATGCTAAGAAAAGTATTAAATGATAAAAGAAGAACTTGCAATAGAAGTTAATAAAAAATTTTACGAAGCCTTCAATGCACGTGACTTGGATGCCATGAAGTCTGTATGGAGTTCTCAGGATAATGTGATTTGTGTTCATCCTGGTTGGAGCCCACTAAGTGGATTCGAACCCATTATGGAAAGTTGGCAGGGAATTTTTAAAAACTCAGGAAATATGGATATCCAGATTTCGGATGTAACTGTGACAGCCTCTGAGGGTTTGGCTTGGGTATCTTGCGTTGAAAAACTTTATACTATAGCTAGCAATGGTGTTTTGGCATCTAAGGTCTTTTCAACCAATTTGTTTCAACTGAATGAGGGAAGCTGGAAAATGATTATGCATCATGCCTCATCTATGCCTTCTTTGCGGGAGAACGGTGAGGATTGATTTTGGCCTACCGCTACTTTAAAAAGCATGCAACATAATGTCCTGATGTGACTTCTTTAAGAGTTGGTTCCATTTCTTCGCATTGTTTTTCTTTTATGGGACAACGAGTATGAAAAGAACAACCTTGGGAGAGAGTCGATGGGTCGGGGGTATCCCCGAGAACCTTGAGTTTCTGTTTTATCTTTCCTGATTCTAATCCAGGAACGGCATTTAGAAGAGCTTCGGTATAGGGGTGACAGGGTCGTTTATAAATTTCTTCGCTACTAGCGATCTCAACAATTTTGCCCAAATACATAACTGCTACTCGATCACAAAAATATTCTACTACCCCCATGTCATGGGAAATGAAAAGGTAGGATATTCCTAGTTTTTCTTTTAATTCAATCATCAGATTAACAACTTGGGCTTGTACCGAAACATCCAAAGCAGATACGGGTTCGTCGGCAACCACTAAACTTGGGTTTAATGCAATAGCTCTGGCTATTCCCACCCGTTGCAATTGGCCGCCGCTCATTTCATGAGGATATCGATTAGCATGGTTGGATGAGAGACCAACCTGATTTAGTAGCTCTATAATAAGTTCAGAAACGTTTTCTTTGACGTCGTGAATTGCGAAAGGTTCACTCAAGACCTCGCCTATTTTTCGCCTCGGGTTTATGGATGAAGAAGGATCCTGAAAAATCATCTGCATTTCTTTTCTCAAAATGCGAAGTTCAGCTTCAGAAAGATTTGCTAGGTTTTTCCCTTTAAAGTCGACTCGACCAGAGGTAGGAGTTTCGAGCCGGAGTAGAGTGCGTGCGGCAGTTGATTTTCCGCTACCACTTTCACCTACAAGACCTAGTGTTTCTCCTTTATTTAGGGTAAAAGAAATACCATCAACAGCTCGGACAGGGTTAGTATTTTTGCCGAGAAAAACTTTTTTGGAAGGAAAGTATTTTTTAAGGTTTTTCACTTCCAGAAATGGACTAAAGGATTTCATATTGTTCCAGGATCTAGATGACAGTTGTATTTGAGATTTGGGTTTAAATTTTTTGCTAAAGGTTTTTGTGTTCTACATTTATCCATAACCCATTTACACCGCGGATGAAAGGAACAACCCGTAGGTCTTTTATTTGGGTTGGGTACGCTTCCTTCAATTTCTATAAGCCTCTGCTTTTTCTTTCCTTCAATTCCTAGATGAGGCCGAGACAAGATTAGTCCCTTTGTATAGGGATGATTTGGGTTCTTTAATAAGCTTTTTGTTGGGCCCGTTTCTACTTCATCTCCTGCATACATGACCATGAGTCGTTCTGCAATTTCTACAACTATCCCAAGGTCATGGGTGATGAGAAGCATAGACATAGAAGACTCTCTCTTCAGGTTTTCAAGAAGGTCCAGGATCTGCGCTTGAATGAGAACGTCCAGCGCTGTTGTAGGCTCATCAGCGATTAAAATTTTTGGCTCACAAGCGAGAGCCATTGCGATCATGACGCGCTGTCGCATTCCACCGCTTAATTGATGGGGGTATTGTTTTAATTTTTCCTCAGGGGAATACAGTTCTACCTTACCCAATAATTGAACCGATTTTTCAAGTGCTTCTTTTCTGTTTAAGCTTTTATGCTGTAAAAGGGTTTCAATGAGCTGTTCGCCGATGGTTAAAACAGGATTGAGAGAAGTCATGGGGTCCTGAAAAATCATCGATATTTCTTCACCTCTGATCTTTCTCATTTGTTTGGCGCCCAGGGACAAAAGATTTTTCCCGGAATAAATTATTTCGCCGCTGATATTATTTGCGGCCGATTTGGGTAAAAGTTGTAAGATAGAAAGTGCGCTTACTGTTTTTCCGCATCCGGATTCCCCAACCAATGCTAATGTTTCGCCTCTATGAAGTTGGAAGCTAATTCCATTGACGGCCGAAAAATTACCTTGGGGGGTGGAGAAGGAAACTTTTAAATTTCTGACATCCAGTTCGATGGGGATCATTAGGGGTAGAAAAAAAGGGCGACCCTTCTGGGCCACCCTTTTTTTGTATTAAAATGAAACCGCTATTTAGCTTTTTCAAGACATTCTTTTTCAAGTTCGCTGCTTACTATATTATTACATTTTTTTGGGTCACCTGTAACCACAGCATAACAATAAGATTGACTGTCTCGATTCAAAATTAGAGTACAGTAATAATTGCTGTGATCTTTATGTAAAAAGCGATTTTCAGGATTCTTAATAGGGGATAATGCCAGACATAAATGTCGTTTGTCTTCTTCAGATACTTTACCTGAAGATTTAGCGGCGGCTGAATATATTCCATCACGTATTAATTTTTTCATGGGTCCTACTCCGTCTCTTACCTCAACAGATGCGATCCCGGGACGACCTTTCCGAACTTTAGCGCCATCACCATCACAAGCTGTCGGATCTGGTATTTCGGCTGCGATTATAGGAGATACCCAGGCAAAGATAAAAAATACCATCATTAAAACAGTCAATCCCGCTCGATTATACTGCCACATACATTTATCCTCCCGTAAGATAAATTTGCTTTCTATTTTTATGTTGAAAAGAGAACAAAAATTAAGAGTTTCATCAAGGATACCTTATTTTTTTGATAAAAACCATGGCTATAATATAAAACACCAGAGGTGCCGATAAATTATTAAAAAAAAATGAGTTATTTATTATTTTTCAGATTAAATTTGTCCTTCTTTACTTGAAATACCAACAATAAATAATGCGAAAAAGATCAACCTAAGATCTCTATTATTAATTGAAATAGGCTGTTAATATAAACTAATAATATCACCCAGGTTTTGTTTTCAGGACAATAAAAATGAATTCCGGAGCCGAAAAAAATGAATGGTGTAAAAGAAAAATTCGTAAGTTCCTTGGCCCATTAGTTGTCGCTATTGGTCTCGGTTATACTTATCATTCCCATCTAACCGGTTGTCCAAGATATATAATATTGGGTGGCTGGGCCTTGGGGCCACCCGTATGGTTTATTCT
>CAJWOD010000037.1 GCA_913044145.1 uncultured Nitrospina sp.
TCGAACCGAATTCCTGAATGGTGCTTTCACCTAATCCAATGGTTTTAAGACCATCCCGAATCACTTCTATATCAGGCGGATTTTTGAACTGTAATTGAACCAGGGTCCCTCCGGCAAAATCGATTCCGTATTTGAGTCCACCAGAGAAAACTATAGAACCTGAACCGATTAAAATTGCAATGCCGGAAATGATCATTGCCGTCTTGATCTGTCCCATAAAATTAAAGTGTGTTTCGTCTTTAAATAACTGCATAATTAAATACTCAATTGATCTAGTTTTTTCTGACTCATTGTGCAATCAAAAAAAGTTCTGCTTACAAATACAGCCGTAAACATACTCGCTGCTATACCAATGCAAAGAGTAATTGCGAATCCTTTGATTGGTCCTGTCCCAAACTGAAATAATACAACCGCAGCAATAAAGGTCGTGATATTTGCATCTACAATAGTACGAAACGCTTTAGCAAAACCTGCTTCAATTGCGGCTCTCACCGTTTTTCCGAGTTTTATTTCCTCGCGAATTCTTTCAAAAACTAAAACGTTGGCATCGATCGCCATACCCACCGTAAGGATAATCCCGGCAATGCCCGGTAAGGTCAATGCCGCGCCAAAATAAGCCAGCGCTCCCGTAAGAAGAACAATATTTAAAGACAAAGCTGTAACTGCTATGGCACCTGAAAGCTTGTAGTAAAACAGAATAAAAATAACGACTAAAGCACCACCAAAAATGATCGAGTTAATGCCCTTATTAATAGAGTCCTGCCCCAGAGAGGGACCGACGGTTCTATTTTCTAAAATTACAACAGGGGCAGGTAATGCACCTGCACGTAATATGATTGCCAGGTCACGTGCATCTTCTGAAGTAAACTGTCCGGTTATCTGAGCACGACCTCCTGGAATTGCGTCCTGTATTACGGGTGCTGAATAAACATTGTCATCAAGTACAATGGCTAAACGTTTTCTAATATTTTCTCTAGTAACCTCATGAAAAATCATTGCCCCAACACTGTTAAAATTTAATGCAACATAGGGTTCGTTGAAATCCCCATCAAACCTGACTTCCGCGCCTGTCAAGGTTTCTCCTGTCAAAACAGTTCGTTGTTTCAACAGATAAGGTTCTTTTGTAACCTCTCCTGTCTCCTTATTCTCTTTTCGCTGGTATAAAACCTCTGATCCTTCTGGAGCACTTCCAGACAATGCCTCTTGCAAGCTGTTTTCTTCATCGACTAATTTGAATTCTAGCCTTGCAGTTTTTCCGATAAGATTAATGGCACGTTCGGGGTCTTTTACCCCAGGTAACTGTACCAAAATGCGTCGTTCTCCTTGGACTTGAATGGTTGGTTCTGATACACCAAACTGGTCCACCCTATTGCGGATTGTTTCTAGGCCTTGACTCACCGCATTTTGTTGGATCTGTTTTACTTGATCTTGACCCAATTCATAAACTAACCCTAGGCCATCGGAATCTTCGCTCACCATTTTAAAAAAGACATAATCATTCATTATCTTTTTAACTGGCGGAAGATCCAATGCATCTACCATACGGATATTGATCTGTAGATTTTTAAAAATGGCTTTGATTCGATCAATTTCTAAATCTTCTTCACCAATATCACGCTTAATATCATCGGCAAAACGCTCCAAGCTAGCTTCGACTGCCTTTTCAACCTTAACTTCGAGAACAAGATGCATCCCTCCCTGCAAATCCAATCCCAAAGAAATTTTTTCCTTGAGTGGATAAGCCAAAGCAACTGCCCCAAAAATACAAATGAGGATTAAAAGGATTCGCCATTTAAGGTTTTTGTACATGTTTTCTTTCTTCTATTGTTTTTTATTGGCTATGGAAGACCGATTGATCTTTATCCGAACATTATCGGCAATCTGCAACATCACCGTATCATCTTTTAATTTCTTAATAGTTCCATGAATACCACTCAGCGTGATCACATTATCGCCCTCATTCAAATCATCCAACATTTTTCTGGCCTCCTGCTGTTTTTTTTGCTGCGGACGAATCAGAATGAAATAGAAGATCAAAAACATCATAATCATCGGTGGTAACAAAGCCAATAAACTGCCACCTCCGGGATCGGCTCCTTCAGGAGGAGGAGCCATTGCAAAAGCTAGTTCAAGCATAATGATTACCTCTATTTAGCACGTTTACATCCTTCCTACTTTTCTTTAAAAAGGAAAACCATAAAAAGCCTCCCCTATTTTAATTCAAAGGTTTAGCTTCTATCAAATCCGACTCCATTTGTCAAACTTCCTAGCGTAAGGGAAGGAAATTAGAAATTTATTATCTAAATTGGCTCATTCTTAACTAATAAACATCAAAGCTATATTATCGAAATAAAAGGAATAAAGGGAATTGTGGCCCCTCTAGTAAAACTTGTTTTGAACATTTGCCTCGTTTGTGAGTTCATAATAGAGAGAATGGAACTCTTCCGTTGTCAATTTAGGATCTCGCAACCGTGTTAAATCATCTTGAGTAATGGATATTTGTGACAGCTCATCCCAAGCTGATGTGGCTATAGCGACATAATTCGGCGGATTGAGCGGACGGAGCACCAGAAGGTCAATCCGATCATTATATTTGAGAGCAAAATCAATAACAAAACGAGCGTCTTCCGCACTGATTGCACTGCCTATTGCAATATTTGTAGGCGGATGACCACCTTTAGGACGCCAATATTGGACCGTGTGCCCCAAAACCTTAAGGGATTTGGATTTTAAAAATTTCTTTATCTGTCTTTTATGTTTTTTATGTTTGTTTGCAAGCCAGATTTCTATGGTACAAATCGTTGTTTTAGAAATATCACAGGGAGGTTTGTATTCAGGCCCTGGAAATAAAAATTTTTTAGGCACCGCCATAGCCACACCATTTAGCAAAAAAACCACCAGCAAAGTACAAATTAAAATAAAACTTTTCATCTTTTTACTTTCTCCAAAATTTTAATTCTTATGAAAGAAAAATATTGTAATGCATTTGCTAAATGGAATGGAAGAAAACCCTGAAAATATCACCTTTATCGAATTACTTTATCGGTAATTAGTTCGACTCCTTACCTTAGACTGGTTTTTTGTAAAGTTTTCAATATTCCATCTCGTTTGTCCATCGACAAATGGAATGTTTTATTTTGAGTAATAAAATTTTCAAGTTCTCCTAATCGAATTACATTTCTACCAAAGTCTCCTTTCAAATTACCCCTTGGAAAAACGACTATTGAAACAAATGGGACAGGCCCAATTAATTTTTCTAATGCATTTACGTGTTTGCGATTTTCCCAAAGAGGATTAGGAATAAAATCCCTATTCCCTCCAGACTCCACTTCCCATTCCGGATCCCCTTTTCCGCCAAATATTTTACCAGTGGTCTGTTTAACGGTAATCACAAAAACTCCGTATGGGGAAACCACAATATTTTCTATATCAAACATACCTCGATCCCCCGATACCATCACATTTGTTACCACCTCATAATCGGATTCCAATTGATTCAAAACATTCTTTGTCGCCTGTGGGTCAGCATTTATGCGATTATTGCTTTGTCGAATGAACATCACGATCAATGTTATAAAAACTATGAGTGATGCAAAAATTTTTATCCCGTATGCAGCAAGATAATTTTCGACCATATTAAATAATTTTTTATCACGCGAAAGGATCAGGCGGTTCAAATCCTTTAGATTTATTAGAAGTAGATGAGTCTAATTTTTCAGTTTTTACTTCAGCCTTGCCAAACTCCAGTTTCATTTTAGATGCAACAGGAAAAAGAATAGGAGAGCATTGCTTATTCGATTGAGTTTTTCTGAACTGGTTCAAACTTGTCATTGTTAAAGGACCTCGTTCTGGTAGATCGTCCTTTACCGATTCTCCCGCTCTGCGACCAAAGACCAGAATATCCATTAGCGAATTCCCCATAAGACGATTTTTTCCATGCAACCCGCCTGTCACCTCACCGCAAGCCCATAATCCGTTTACTTCTGTTCTGCAATTGGCATCCACAGAAATCCCGCCATTCTGGTAATGTAGGGTTGGGTATATCAAAATTGGTGTTTGTGACGGATTAATTTGATAGCGTTCATAACGATGAATCAGACCGGGAAAATGTTTCGCCAAAGTTCCTTCTCCATTCTTTAAATCAACCATGGGGGTATCCAGCCAAACCCCTATCTTTCCGTTTGGCGTGGTTATTCCGCGGCCTTCGCGCGTTTCTTTAATAATTGCTCCTGCCAAAATATCGCGATAGGCCATCTCATTTATGAAATGATCCCCTTCGGCATTCACCACTTGCGCGCCAATAGATCGAATCGCTTCTGTCACCAATTGTCCCGCTAAGGCCTCTGGATAACAGGCACCCGAGGGATGGTACTGATAGCTATCTAAAAATAGAAGACGGCAACCTTGTCGATAAGCAAGTACTAATCCGTCACCGGTTGCTCCAACATGATTACTGGTAGGAAAATCCTGCAATCGTAACTGTCCGCTACCCCCTGTAGCAAGAATCACAGCCCGCGCTGAAACGTTGACAAAGGATTCCTTCTGTCGATCATATAAAACGGCACCGGTGACCGTTGAGTTTCCATCATCTAAAAGCTCAACAGCGGCATGACCTTCCAGAGTATTTACAGAGCTCAATCTCACTGCATCTTTCAACACACGCATGATTTCCAATCCCGTATAGTCACGGCAGGCCAGTACACGTGGAACGGAAGTTCCACCTCCTCTCCTTAGAAGAAAAGTGCCATCTGAATTTCTGTCAAACAAACAACCATGCTGACTGAGCCACTGAATGGTCTCGGGTCCGCTTTCGCAGAGAATGCGTAAAAGTTCAGTTTTATTCTCTCCATGCCCTCCAACAAGAGCATCGGCAAAATGTTTTCTAGGGGAATCATTTTCAGCTATTGCGGCCTGGATACCCCCCTCTGCCATTATGGTATTAGAATCGCCCAGGCGCAATTTCGTGGCCAAATGGGTTTTTAGTCCCGACCCTTCTAGGGCCAGTGCTGCTGAGGCACCTGCGCCACCCCCGCCTAAAATCAGCACATCGGTTTCTATATCGGGTTTTGTTGAGTACGAAATAGGCAACGGACTATCCGCCTCTAATAAATCTGCAAGTTCCAAAGGAAACTTGTTATCACCTGCATTTGGACCAATTACTAACGTTCGTTCTTTCCCTGAGTAATCGGGGTGAAAATTTTTTAAAATGCTTTCTGATTCATTGGTATTTGGAAAAGGGGCAGGTTGTTGGAGACGAGTTGAACGAGACCGTTCCACTTTTTCAAGAGATTCTTTTGCCCACTCCATCATTCTGGGAGGCCCCCACTTTCCCGAAAATTTTTTGCTCTTTGTATTCTCTCCTGTTTTCCTTCAACCAATAAATACTGCCATTCTTTTTCAACTCGTTCAGAATTTTTAACGTCTATTTTTAGCTCAGCCTGGCTCTTTCCTAAGGAGCGACGAATCCAAAGCCCCATACTGTGCGGTTTAACTTTATCTTCACATACAAACCGACAAAGCCCGCAATGAATGCAGGTAGTAAAATCTTCTGTAACCTTATCAAAACACCCTTCCTGCATACGCATTACCGAATCCATCACAGGAATCGACATTGGGCAAGCAGTCGTACAACTACCGCATTTCGTACATCGGTTGACAGTAGGAAAAATCGATTGCAATGTTAAACCATTTGCATTAGCAACTGGTTCGACAGGTTTATCTGGTTCTACCGGGCAAGGAAATATCTCCATACCCTCTTCTACGGGCTTCATACAAGCGAGTTCTGTTCCTCCTGGTCTTCCATCGGCATAGCGAAGGGTAACTGTACACGCTCCACATACGCCTCCCGCACAACCCGTCTGAACCGATTCTGCCATTCCCGCAGCCCAAAGTGCATGAACAATTGTTTCACCCGGATACGCTGAAATGGGATTTCCTGAGATTTTAATTTCAATTTTTTTCATTGACTTAGTATGTTAAATTAAGCGTTAGTTGGCAACCTAAACGTATAAAAGGATCTTAAGAAACATGTCAGGTCATTCCAAGTGGTCAAGTATAAAACATAAAAAAGGCGCATTGGACGCCAAACGTGGAAAAATTTTCACCAAAATAATTAAAGAAATCACTGTTGCCGCACGTATTGGTGGTGGCGATCCTGATGGTAACCCTCGGTTACGCACCGCTATTCTTACTGCAAAAGGACAGAATATGCCGGGAGATAATATCACTCGCGCCATAAAAAAAGGGACTGGAGAATTAGATGGCGTACAATACGAAGAAGTTAATTATGAAGGTTATGGTCCTGGCGGCGCTGCCATATTTCTTGAAGCAATGACCGATAACAAAAACCGTACCGTGAGTGAAATCCGAGCTGCTCTAGGTAAAGCCGGTGGTAATCTAGGTGAAAACGGGTGTGTTAGTTGGATCTTCGAACAAAAAGGCCTGATCACGGTTAAAACCGAATCTAAAGATGAAGACGAACTCATGGAACTGGCTATCGACGCAGGCGCCGATGATATGAAAATAGTGGATAACCATTACGAAATCACAACAGTTGTGGAGAGCTTTGAAGGCGTGAGAAATGCCTTGGAGGGCGCAGGCATAACTCTTGAGATTGCAGAGATAGCACGCATTCCATCAAATACGGTTGCGGTTGACGAAAAGAAAGGCAAAGCTCTTCTCAAACTAATGGATATTCTCGACGATCATGATGATATTCAAAAAGCTTACTCGAACTTCGATATCTCGGATGATGTCATGAACGCTATCCTAGAAGACAACTGAAATCCTATCCGATTTGCATTTGCAGATCGGCCAACCTCAGGCTAAAAAAGATGCGTGTAATGGGAATTGATCCAGGAAGCAACTGCACCGGTTTTGGCATCGTAGAAGAAGTGAAAGGTAATTTATGTGCAGTGCATTGGAGCAGTGTGCACAGCTCACCTAAAGACACATTTCCAAAACGTCTCAAACACATTTATGATGAGCTGACTATTGTCATGAAGGAGTATTCCCCCGACGTGGTTGTTATAGAAGACCTTTTCTATGCAACTAATGTGAAAACAGTCATAAAATTGGGGCAAACTCGAGGTGTTGCGCTTCTTGCCGCTGCGAATAGCGGACTTCAGATTGCAGAATACAGTCCGCTAGAAATCAAACAGTCCGTGGTTGGCTATGGACGAGCAGATAAAAATCAGGTTCAAGACATGGTGACCACCCTATTACGACTCAAAGAAAAACCCAATCCGCTCGATGCTTCTGATGCTCTGGCCGCTGCCATATGTCATATCCATAACGACGGATTGCAACAAAAAATTAAACAGGGATGATTGCACATCTTATAGGCAAACTGATTTATAAATCTCCTGATCATTCCATTGTGGATGTAAATGGTATCGGCTATAAAATCTTCACTCCGCTTTCAACTTATTATGTTCTACCCAAAACCGGAGAATCAGTAACGCTTCACATTCACACTCGTGTCCGAGAAGATGAATTAAAACTTTTTGGATTTTTAACAGAAGAAGAACAAACCATTTTCGAAAAATTAATTACCATAAACAAAGTAGGTCCAAAATTAGCCCTAGGCATCCTTTCTGGAATGTCTCCCGAGAATCTTTTGACTGCCATAATGAGTAACGATGCAGCGCGTTTAAGCGCTATTCCCGGGGTCGGCAAGAAAACAGCAGAGAGGTTAACACTAGAAATGAAAGACAAGTTATCGGATCTGACATTCGTAATGGAACATCAACAAGAAACAGAAGTACCGGAAGGACCTTATGAAGATGCGTTATCTGCGCTGGTCAATCTGGGTTATAAAAAGCCTCAGGCGGAAAAATCATTGAAATCGGCTTATAATAAGATTGGAAAAGATGGTTCCCTGGAAGACCTGATCAAGGAAAGTTTAAATAATCTTTAAAACTTAACGTGATATGGAAGAAGACAGACTAATAGATTCGAAATTGGATGAAGAAGAGATCCAATACGATAACAAACTACGACCAGATAAACTCAGCGAATACATAGGTCAGAAAAAAGTTAAAGAAAATCTTGAAATATTTATCTCTGCCGCAAAAATGCGAAATGAATCTTTAGATCATGTTCTTTTTTATGGACCTCCAGGACTTGGGAAAACAACCCTAGCAAATATCATTGCTGAAGAAATGGGGGCAAAAATAAAAAGCACCTCGGGTCCGGTGATCGAAAAGTCTGGCGACCTCGCCGCCTTACTTACAAATTTAAAACATGGCGATGTTTTATTCATCGATGAAATCCATCGGCTCTCCAATGTCATTGAGGAAACTCTTTACTCGGCAATGGAAGATTATAAGCTAGATATAATGATAGGCCAGGGTCCTAGTGCACGTTCTATCAAACTCGAATTACCACCCTTCACATTGGTGGGAGCAACAACGCGGGCCGGCCTTCTAACTTCTCCCTTGCGTGATCGCTTTGGTGTGGTACATCGACTCGATTATTACAATGAAAAGGAATTGGAAACTATTCTCACCCGTTCCGCATTTATCTTGGAAATATCTATTGTCCCAGAAGGAGCCAATGAAATAGCACGCCGTTCACGTGGAACACCGCGAATCGCCAACCGATTGCTACGACGGGTACGCGACTATGCCCAGGTCAAGGCCAACGGAATAATCAACCGCGAGGTGGCCAGTAAAGCTTTAAAAATGATGGAAGTTGATGAAAAAGGTCTGGATAAAATGGACCATAAATTATTACTGGCTATGATCGAAAAATATGCAGGCGGGCCAGTGGGTATAGAGAGTCTTGCTGCCTCCATAAGCGAAGAAAAGGGCACCATAGAAGATGTTCTAGAACCTTATTTGATCCAAAGCGGATTCATCCAGCGCACTCCACGAGGTCGTATTGCCAGCCCATTGGCATACGAACACTTTAAAAAACCTCTCCCTAAGCAGAGCCAACAGGAAAAATTGTTTTAGCAGGTTGACTTCTAATTTTTAATTTGAAAGTTAAGGAATAATCAATTATTCCAGATAGACTGGAATTGCTGGAGGAAAACTGGTTCCATATTGGTGGCACCAAAAATATTGATTTGCTGGTGGTTATAAAATCCATGGAAGTCTCGACTGCCAGTTACTATCAAATCGAATTTACTTGCTAGTTCGATAAAGTATTGCACTGTTCCCATACGTTCATGGTAAGGATAATGACATTCAAGCCCGAGTAACCCCATATCTTTTAGCTCTTCTAAAAGGATGGGAGCATTCTCTTTTTTCCGCCCCTTTTCTGGACAAATCAGCGAGTAAGATCGTTCCCCCGGATGCGCCATAACTGGA
Organism: uncultured Nitrospina sp.; assembly: GCA_913044145.1. Lineage (GTDB taxonomy): Bacteria > Nitrospinota > Nitrospinia > Nitrospinales > VA-1 > UBA8687. Next base: position 9,315 of record CAJWOD010000037.1, read on the forward strand.
ACACCGTTACTCGCCCGGATCAGTGATATGGCGGTGGCAACATCTAGATTTTCTCGCTGGACATTGTATTTTACTAAATAACGATCAAAAGCCTGATGAGTATTTGAAACAATACCCAAACGAACCATTTCTCGAGCCAAATGAGGTCTTGCAAGAACACCCTCGGCAGCCCTTTTTACTTTTTCAAACTCGATGAGTCCTCTAAATTTTTCAGGAATAACACTGTCTACCCGCTGGATCAGTTCCACCATACGTCTTTCCCGAGTTTCGGTCATATGTCTTACTCGTTGGAGCAAATCTGGTTGGATCGATTCATAATCTTTAAAATAGGCGAGTAGGTGAATATTAAAATCGTGGAACTTTACTGTGATCTCGATTCCTGGAAAAGCTTCTATTTGTCTCTCTTCCGCTGCCTGTAAAAAGTCCTCAATTCCGTCAAAGGTATCATGATCAGTAAGGGACAATAGAGTTACATTATTTTCTTTCGCAATATTAACTAATTGCTCAGGAGGAAACTCCCC
>CAJWOD010000038.1 GCA_913044145.1 uncultured Nitrospina sp.
TTTTCGAGGCGGGCTATCGCTCGGAAAAGTTTTTTCTGTGTTTCAGAAAATTCTTCTTCCGAAAGGTCAGGGTTACTTAACTTCTCTTCAGCTTGTGAACGGGCACGCTCTGCCCTTTCACGGTCAATTTCATGTAAAAATTCTCCGGTTTCAGCGAGAATAGTAACGCGATTATCCGTCACTTCCAGATATCCCCCGCTGATAACAAGCGCTGTAGTCTCTCCATCATTTTCGTAGGATAGTTGCCCTGACCTGAGGTTAGTCAGAATCGGCGCGTGATCATAAAGCACAGCAAAGTCACCTTCAGAACCAGGCGCATTAACCTGGTCTACTTCCTCTGACACTAATTCTTTTTCAGGGGTTACAACACTAAGTGTTAATTTCTGGCTCATGCGGATTTTTTATCCAATTCTTTCTGTTTTGCGTGAACCTCATCCAAGGTTCCCACCATATAGAATGCCTGCTCAGAGATATTATCGCCGTGACCTTCTAGAATCGCTTTAAATCCTTCGATAGTATCCTGGACTTTGACATATTTCCCTGGAGATCCTGTAAAGACTTCCGCTACAAAAAACGGTTGCGATAGATATTTTTGAATTTTTCGTGCGCGGGCAACTGACAGTTTATCCTCTTCCGAGAGTTCATCCATACCAAGAATAGCAATAATATCCTGTAAATCTTTATAACGTTGCAGAACACGTTGAACCCCACGAGCAGTATTATAGTGTTCGTCTCCTAGAACTTCAGGGTCAAGTATTCTGGAAGTTGAATCTAATGGATCAACTGCAGGGTAAATTCCTAGCTCAGAGATGCGTCGATTCAATACGGTAGTAGCATCAAGATGTGAGAACGTAGTTGCAGGTGCAGGGTCGGTCAAGTCATCTGCTGGAACATAAATCGCCTGAACTGATGTGATCGATCCTTTCTTTGTCGATGTAATGCGTTCTTGCATATTACCCATTTCTGTTGCCAGTGTCGGCTGGTAGCCAACCGCAGATGGGATACGACCTAACAGTGCAGATACTTCAGAGCCTGCCTGAGAAAAACGGAATACATTATCGATAAATAACAGAACGTCCTTACCACCTTCATCACGAAAGTATTCAGCACAAGTGAGACCGGTAAGACCGACTCGCATTCGCGCGCCAGGAGGTTCGGTCATCTGGCCGTAGATCAGAGCGGTTTTATCAATTACGTTGGACTCTATCATTTCGTGGTAAAGATCATTTCCTTCGCGAGTTCGCTCACCCACACCTGCGAATACAGAGTATCCTCCATGTTCCGCGCCTATATTACGGATCAATTCCATGATCAATACGGTCTTACCAACACCCGCTCCACCAAACAGGCCTGTTTTTCCACCCTTCAGGTAAGGTTCGAGCAAATCAATAACTTTAATGCCGGTCTCAAGCATTTCCATCTTAGTATCTTGCTCTTTGAATTCGGGAGCATCTCGGTGAATACTCCACTTGGCTTTTGATTCGACAGGGGGTTTTTGATCGACTGGATCACCAACGACATTAAGAATCCGCCCGAGCACTTCTTCTCCTACCGGAACACTGATAGGAGCACCGGTATCAATTGCTTCCATTCCACGAACCAAGCCATCGGTTGAATGCATGGCTACGGAACGAACTGCATTATCGCCAAGATGTAGCGCTACCTCACAAACCAGCGTTTCTTTTTCTCCCTTTTCGCCATCCCGTTCAACGTGGATCGCGTTATAAAGAGCTGGCAGAACACCGTCTTCAAAACTCACATCGACCACGGGCCCCATGACCTGAATGATCCTTCCTTTGTTCATTTAATCCTCCACAAATTACAGTATCTTTACCGCCATCAGCCTTTCAGGGCTTCAGCGCCATTTACTATTTCTATTAATTCCTTAGTTATATATGCCTGTCGGGCTTTATTATAAGTTAATGTCAAGCCATCGATCATCTCTCCTGCATTACGGCTAGCAGCATCCATTGCTGTCATCCTGGCACCGTGTTCACTAGCACTGGACTCTAAAAATGCACGATAAACCTCAACTGTCATATAGCGCTTCAGCATTTCATTAAGGATCGATTCTTCGTCCGGCTCATAAATATAATCAACAGAATAAGAATCTTTGCCCTGCTCCAATTTTTCCGGCACAACAGGCAAAAGTTGTTCGACAATGACTTCCTGCTGCATAACAGACTTAAATTCGTTATAAATCATGGAAACCTTGTCGATCTTATTTTCTGAAAACATTGTGGCTAATTTTTCGCCAATAGCCTGTGCCTTTAGATGATCAAAGTCTTTAGTCCATCCAACAAGTTCCTCAGTAATAGTTACAGGACGATTACTGAAAATATCGTTCCCCTTTTTACCGGCAACTATCAGGGAGTTTTCATTCTCGTCATTATCTTGCAGGTATTGTGCTGTCTTGCGGATAATTGCTCCGTTAAAACCTCCACACAGGCCTTTATCTGAAGTGATAATGAGGAGTAGATGACGTTTCCCTTCTCGCACATTTAACAGGGGGTGCAAATCACTATTACAACGTGCAGCCAAATGATTAAGAACCTCCATCATTTTTATTGCATAAGGACGAGCTTCTAAAATAGCTTGCTGGGCCTTTCGAAGCTTCGACGCAGCAACCAGTTTCATAGCCTTAGTAATCTGCTGTGTATTTTTTACGCTCTGGATGCGTCTTTTTATTTCTTTTAAATTAGCCATACTCTAACTTTGAAACAAACCTTTAAATTCTTCGATAGCTGCCCGCAGTTGGGCCTCTGAATCATCATCTAACTTCTTAGCGGCATCAATTTTTTCAACTAGGCTTTGGTGTTTATCCTCAATAAAGTTTATGAGACCACTCTCAAACTTTTGGATGTCGGCTACAGGGATATCATCGACAAGACCCCTTACCCCAGCAAAGATAGAGATGATTTGCTGGACAACACTCAAAGGCTTGTACTGAGGCTGCTTAAGTAATTCAACAAGACGTTCACCTCGGTGAAGCTGTGCCTGAGTGGCAGCATCAAGGTCACTGCCAAACTGCGCAAAAGCTGCCATTTCTCGATACTGAGCAAGATCTAACCGCAACTGCCCTGCGACCTGTTTCATACCTTTGATTTGCGCAGAACCACCAACACGAGATACTGAAAGACCAACGTTAATTGCAGGGCGCACCCCAGAATAAAATAGATCTGTTTCAAGAAAAATCTGTCCGTCGGTAATTGAGATAACATTCGTGGGAATATATGCAGAAACGTCACCCGCCTGAGTTTCAATGATTGGTAGGGCTGTCATAGACCCTGCTCCTAATTCATCACTGACTTTTGCTGAGCGCTCAAGCAATCTGGAGTGCAGGAAGAAAACATCACCGGGATAAGCTTCACGCCCAGGAGGTCGCCTTAATAAGAGAGACAACTGCCTGTATGCTGCCGCTTGCTTAGAAAGATCATCATAGACAATCAAGCAATGCTGCCCATTATCACGGAAATATTCACCCATGGCACACCCCGCATAGGGAGCGATAAACTGCATAGGCGCTGGATCACTAGCTGATGCGGAAACAACAATGGTGTATTTCATCGCATCATACTGCTCAAGGGTTTTTACAACTTGCGCTACAGTGGACCGCTTTTGACCCACGGCCACATAAATGCAGAACATGTTTTGTCCCTTTTGATTGATGATGGCATCAATCGCAACTGCGGTTTTCCCTGTTTGACGATCACCAATGATTAACTCTCGCTGTCCGCGCCCAATAGGAATCATTCCATCAATAGACTTAATCCCGGTCTGCATGGGTTCATGTACAGATTTCCGATCAATAACACCTGGGGCAACTCTTTCAATAGGACCAAACTTTTCCGTTTTAATCGGTCCCTTTCCATCGATAGGCTGGCCTAAACCATCAACCACTCGACCAACCATCTCAGGCCCAACGGGTACTTCCATAATTCGGCCGGTTCGTTTTACCTCATCGCCCTCCTTAATATTATCATCACGCCCCAAAAGGACAGCCCCAACGTTATCTTCTTCAAGGTTCAGTACCATCCCAGACAATCCACCAGGGAATTCCAAAAGTTCACCGGCCATGGCTTCTCCCAAGCCGTAAATACGGGCAATTCCATCACCTACCGAAATCACACGACCGGTTTCCTTGAGCTCGATCCCTTCCTCAAATCCCTCTATCTGTTTTTGAATCAGGGAGCTAATTTCATCGGCTCGTAAATTCACTTAAGCTACCTCCTCTTTCTCTATTGTTTGTTTCAAGATCCTCAAGCGATTGCGAATCGTATCATCCGCAACTTGGTCTCCAATGCGTAGAATCACACCACCAATTAGAGACTCATCCACTTTGGTATCTATCAATATGGTTTTTTCTAAAATTTTACTCAAAGCAGTTTTCAAACGATCAATATTAGCATCTGTTAAAGTATGTGCCGAAGTGACATGAATCCTTATTTGATTCAGTCGGCGATCAACGACCTGTTCAAAATATTCAATTATTTTTTCGAGAAAAATTATTTTCCCGCGTTCATTAAGCAAAACAAGTAAATTCCCAATCTTATTGCCTATCTGCAGACGACCGCAAAGTTCTTCAACAACATTTTTTTTCTTTTCAGTGGAAATCGAAGGGTGTTCAAAAAAACGTAGCAACTGTTTTTCTGTTTTCATCGCTTCGCCAAAATCTTTAAGGTTTTTCAGCGCAACCCCTAATTGAGAATCATCGCTAATATTCCCTGATAATGCTTCCGCGTATCGCTTTCCTACCTGATTTTCCAGCATGTCAATGTTTTCTAATAAATATTAATTACGTTGTCTTTTTTCAAGTTCTTGGATAACTTGCTCAATTGAGTCATCCACCAAACGTTTTTTGTCAGTATCATCCATAGTTTTTTTGAGAAAATTCTCAGCCGAAGCTATTGTTAAGGTCGCGGTATAACTTCGAATTTCCTGCAAAAGTTTATTTCGAGAGCTTTCTATTTCTTGTTCTGCCTCACGTTGTACTTGTTTAACTTTGGCCTCGGTTTCCTGAACTGTCTTTTCTTGAAGCTTCTTAGCTTCATCCTGCGCCAACTGCACTATCGTTTCGGCTTTACCATGAGCGGCTTTTAACTTTTCCTCTAACTCTACTTTAATTTCCTCAACATCCTTTTTCAGTTTCTCCGACTCTTCAATATCACCACGGATCTTTTGCTCTCTCTCATCCAGGGTTGAAAGAATTGGAGGAAAAGCAAATTTCTTCAAAAAGAAAAAAAGAATTACAAAAGATAAGGCTGGTAAATAAGATTCCATATCAATACTTTATTATATTCATCTTAATTGAGCTGTTATATTTTAAGCTCTCGGGAAACTTGCTCAATCGATTCATCCGCTAAGCGCTTTTTATCACCATCTCCCAAGGATTTTTTAAGGAACTTTTCTGCAGAGGCTATCGTCAGAGCCGCTGTATAACCACGGATCTCCTGCAAAAGCTTATTTCGAGAGCTTTCTATCTCTTGCTCTGCTTCACGCTGCACCTGTTTAACTTTAGCCTCGGCTTCCTGAACTGTCTTTTCCTGAAGTTTTTTAGACTCATCCTGAGCTAGCTGGACAATAGTCTCCGCTTTCTCATGTGCAGCTTTTAATTTTTTCTCCAAACTTAATTTAATCTCTTCAACATCCTGCTTCAATTTTTCAGACTCTTCAATATCACCACGGATCTTTTTGTCTCTTTCATCCAGAGCTGAAAGAATTGGAGGAAAAGCAAATTTTTTCAAAATGAAAAAAAGAATTGCAAAAGACAATACAGACCAAAAAATTAGTGGCTGAAATACTGCGATTTGTTGAAATTGTGGCATCGTAGTTTTTGATTGAATTAAGTTATTAACAAAATTTCTTTCTGCTCAAGTGCACAAAGAACTAACCGCTATATGTTCCCCATTATAATAAATGCGACAACTAGTCCATAAAGCGCAATAGCTTCAACCAAAGCAAAACCAATCCAGCAGTATTTTGCTACTCTTGATTCAGCGTTAGGTTGACGTCCAACAGTTTCAATGGTCTGCGCAAATATATAACCAATGCCTATTGCAGCTCCCGCAAAACCCGCCGCACATAGACCCATGCCAATTAATGCTGCTGCTCCTAATTCCATTCTTTTATCTCCTTAAAAAATATTCGCTAGTTAGTGAAGATGGATGACATCTCCAATATAAACACAAGTCAGAATTGTAAAAATATATGCCTGAATAAAAGCAATTGCTATTTCAAGTCCATTTATAGCTATCGTAAATCCAAACGGTAGCCAACCTATCATTAGAGATGCTCCAGCCAAACCAAACAAAACAGCAAGAATGGTATGACCCGCCGTCATATTGGCAAATAAACGTACCGAAAGTGAAACCGGCCGTGCAATCATACTAATAATTTCAATTGGGATCATAAGTGGAATCAGTACTTTAGGTATCCCAGGCGGGATGAGGATTCCAAGAAAATGCAAACCATGTTTTGAAAACCCGATCACTAACGTCATTATAAAAATTCCGATAGCAAAAACTCCGGTTACTACTATCTGACATGTTATCGTATAAGACCCGGGGACCATTCCTATCAAGTTGCAGGCTAAAATAAATAGAAAAAGACTGGCAATAAAAGGAATATATTTTTTTCCTTCTTCTTCTCCAATAAATTCATATACCATGTTCCGGATAAACTCCATCGCAATTTCCAAGACACTTTGTAATTTTCCAGGAACAAGAGACAAGCCGCGCTTTGAAGGAAGAACAAACATGCTACCAACTAGGGCCAAGCCCACCCACATCGCAATAACAGCATTACTTATGGAAAGATCTAATCCGCCAATATGGATTGGGATGATATTATGAACTTCAAAATGGTGTAAGGGGTTTTCCATAATTTGATAATTACTCTAAATTATTATTTGTATCTTCATCTTCGATATTCATTTTTGTAGCAACCCGGTATACTCCCAAACAACCTGCTACGACTCCAAAAACCACTCCAACGACTAGTCCCCAAGGTTTGATTTCGAAAAAACTATCCAGCGCATAACCCATCAGACCGCCGATGATCGTTGCCACCGTCAGTTCAGTTCCCAACCTAAACGCAAGCTGCACGCCCTGACGAAAGCCGCTGTTTTTACTCATTTATTTGTTAGTTAAGGGGGGGGATACCCGGAAAACCGCGCCCATAATACCTCAAAGTTTTAATGTTGTCCAAAAATTTTATTATCGATCGTTTCTCAAACCTAAACCACTGAATTAAAATAGGAAGGGGGATCCCCTGACATAACCCTATTCTTCTGCATAAGGGACCCTCTGTTCACTTAAGGATCAGCGCTTTAACTTACAAATAATATTTCTTGTTGTTATGTTTTAGATTAATAAGGCAGGGAACCAAATTTTGCTTCATATTCATCAAGCGGCACCATATCAATTGCATCCCAAGGGCAGCCTTCCAAAAAAGTATCCATTGGCCCTTTACTGATGCATTTCTTACATCCGATGCATAATAGAGGATCAACATCTACTCGGTTGAATATCGGAGCATCTGGGTTTTGCACCTCAAACATACACAGGTCAACGGGGCATTCCGTGACACAAATAGGTGCACCGCCACAACCCGTGCAAGCGTCATTGATTACGGCAAGTATTTTTGGTTTTCTTTTTCGCTTAACGTCCCTTTTGGCTTTTTCTTTGGTTGCCATGGAGTGCTTTCTAAATTTTAAATTAAATTATTAGATGAACTCTGCCAATTCTAAAAATCGGCGCTAATTATAACCTTATTCCAAGAGAATTTTCAATTTTGTAATGAATTTAGTTACGAGTGAATTCGAAATCGATAACCCTTATTTTAACTAAATCGTCAGATAATAATTAAAGAACCTCTGGCTTGTTTTACAAGGTGCCCTGTATTAAGATATAGACAGATTGCAATAAGTATCATTCATTTAATGGGTTGCAGGCTTCTCCTTTTTCTTCCCTGACCGAACCTGAGGAGTTTCAAACTTCTAGATCTCCTCAAAATTGAAATTTTTAATAATATCCTTATTAATAATATTCTTAAGGGTATACTACTATAATTATGGCATTCGATCGAATTTTGGGCCAAGAACAACCCAAAAAAATATTAAAAAACGCACTCCAAAGCAGCAACATTGCACACGCCTATTTGTTTCATGGTCAAGAAAGTATTGGCAAAAAACAAATCGCCATAGAGCTAGCAAAGTCTCTTAACTGCGCCTCACCTATAAAAGGAGACGCTTGCGATGGGTGCATCTCTTGCCGAAAAATTGAAAATAGAACGCATCCCGATTTCTTTTTTATAGAACCCACAAAAAATACTCCAACTGCTCGCGAAGCAGTTATCAAAATTGAAGCCATTCGCGAACTACAAAGAAAGCTTGCTTTCCATCCTTATGAGGGGAACGTAAAGGTAGCGATAATTGACAACGCCGATCTTATGAATTTACAGGCTGCAAACTCTTTTCTAAAAACTCTGGAAGAACCTCCATTGGCAACAATATTGATTCTAATCTCATCGAATCCATTCAAATTATTACCCACTCTAATATCAAGATGCCAAACGATCCAATTCCAACCCCTCACTCAAGAAAACATTAAAAAGATTCTTAAAGAGATAATGACCGAGGAAAAGATTGAAAATGATACTCTGGCCTTTCGCACCCTTCGATCTCGCGGCAGTGTCAAAAAAGCTCTGGCAGAAGACATAGAAAATATTGTGAATATTCGCAAGGAAATTGTGAGCCTACTGGAAACAATATCTTTTGACCGTATGGATGTAGTATTCTCACATGCCAAGTCCTGGGCTAATCAATCCGATCAATGGGAATTAATTTTAAATGAGCTCATGGAGTTGGTGCGTGATCTTGCATTTTTCCAGTCTGGGTGTACTGAGTCGGAAGTTTACAATCGCGATATTGCCGAAAGGTTAAAACTCTTAGCCTCAAGAAGAACTGTAAATTCCTGGCTTAAAATATTCACTGCAATACACACCACGAAAATAGCTTTATCTGGAAATGCAAACGCACAGCTATTTTTCGAAAATATGCTTATAGATTTTTGTGAAGCCGCTTAAAAATAATGAATACCATAGCTGAAGAAATCAAAAATAAGAAGTTGCCTCCGAAAAAACCAAAGTTCTTAATTGGCATACGTGTTAACAAACAGGTTAAATCGAAACTCTATGATCCCAACAACCTAAAACTGCGAGTAGGAATGTCAGTTATGATTAACACGAGCGAAGGCCTTAAAATGGGACTTGTGGCGTCTAATAAAATTATAAACTTTACAAAAACCAAAGACCAAAACTATTACAAGGTCATTCGAGTAGCCAACGAAAATGATTTTCAAAACGAAAATCGACGAGAAAAAACGGAAGAAAAAGCCAAAGCATTATGCTCTAAAAAAATTGTCGAGCTAAAACTGCCTATGAATCTGAGCCGGGTTGTTTATCAGCCTCATATGAACAAAACAATTTTCTTTTTTACTGCGGAAGGAAGAGTTGATTTTCGCCAACTCATTCGGGACCTCGCCTCAAACCTGAGGCACCGTATAGAAATGAAACAGGTGGGGGTAAGGGATGAAGCAAAAGCACTTGGAGGCATGGGATTATGCGGCGAAACACTTTGTTGTTCATCATGGCTACCCGATTTCACCCCAGTAACAATAAAAATGGCTAAAACCCAAGGGCTGGCATTAAACCCAAGCAAAATATCGGGTGTATGCGGCAGACTGATGTGTTGTCTTCAGTACGAACATGAGAATTACAAAGAAATG
>CAJWOD010000039.1 GCA_913044145.1 uncultured Nitrospina sp.
CCCAGAATCCGGGCCTGGAAATCGATTCATCAAGAGATTTGAGGGTTTTTAATTTACTCTCAACGTCAAAGAAACCCCCGGAGTTGTCCTATTCTTACTTCGATATCTTTTAAATATTTGGTATGGTCTTCTTGCATCCGATTCTCCATATTCATTGAACATAATAACTGTCATTATTGGGCACGCCCTAGCTAGCAACTTAATTACCGCTTCTTGCCTATTTCTCTTATAAATTTAAACATCCCCATAAATTCTTTTTTCTAAAGAATGTTATGTGTTAACTTCAAAAACCTATTTTTATTTATCCTTATTATGCTAAAATAATTTATGGTTTATTAGTCCACCCTACCGGGATAAAAACTGTTTCCCGTCAAGGGTTTATGGTTGTTCACCGCCCTATCATAAAGGAATCCTGTCCATGCCGCAAAACGTTTTGAAGCATAAAGTAGGTTTGGAGACCCATGGCCTCAAAAACTTAAAAAAAATACATTGGAATTTATCAACTCCTGAGCTTTACGAGCACATCATAGCCAATAAAGAAGGCCAATTATCACACCTTGGTCCAGTTTGTGTAACGACAGGGGAACATACGGGCAGAGCCCCTAACGATAAGTTTATCGTTAAGGAACCTTCCAGCGAAGAAAATATCTGGTGGGGAAAAGTAAATCGTCCTTTTAGCGTGGAGCAATTTGAAGCTCTATACTCGCGTGTTTTGGCTTATTTGCAAGGCAAAGAAGTTTATGTTCAGGATTGTTGCGCTGGTTGCGACCCTAAACATCAGACGCATATTCGTGTTATTACCGAACATGCGTGGCACAATTTGTTTGCGCGAAACATGTTTATACAGATCAAAGATATGGCAAAACTGGAGAATCACGACCCTGCATTTACTATCATGCATGTACCTGATTTCAAGGCTGTGCCGGCAATTGATGGAACAAATTCAGAAGTATTTGTTATTGTCGACTTTGGCAAGCAGTTGGTTCTTATAGGTGGGACGAGTTACGCAGGAGAAATTAAGAAATCCGTCTTTTCTATTTTGAATTACCTATTACCACAAAAACAGTCGGTTTTATCTATGCATTGTTCTGCTAATGTTGGCAAAAAAGGGGATTCTGCGATATTTTTTGGCCTGTCAGGAACTGGTAAAACAACTCTATCTGCCGATCCAAAAAGAAAACTCATCGGTGATGACGAGCATGGATGGAGTGATCGCGGTGTATTTAACTTTGAAGGCGGTTGTTACGCGAAGGTAATTCGACTCTCGAAAAAATCAGAACCAGAAATCTATGAATGCACACGCCGGTTCGGGACCATACTTGAAAACGTGGCTTTTAGCAACGGAGAAAGAAGGCTTGATCTTGATGATGCCAGTCTGACCGAAAACACACGTGCTAGTTACCCGATTAAACATATTAATAATGCTGTTCTGGAAGGGATGGGAGAACATCCCGATAACGTGATCATGCTCACCTGTGATGCATATGGAGTCATGCCCCCGGTATCAAAGCTGACACCCGAACAGGCGATGTATCATTTTATTTCGGGCTATACCGCAAAAGTTGCGGGTACTGAAAAGGGCATGAGTCGTGAACCGACTGCTATTTTTAGCACTTGTTTCGGAGCCCCTTTTATGTCACTGCATCCTTCTGTCTATGCAGACATGCTCGGTGAAAAAATTGCCAAACATAAAGTTTCCTGCTGGTTGGTCAACACAGGCTGGACGGGTGGTGCTTATGGCGTGGGAAAAAGAATCGAAATTAAATACACAAGGGCCATGATCAAGGCTATTTTGGATGGTCAGTTGGATAAGGTTAAAACTGAGACCGATCCGGTATTTGGAATTCAAATTCCAATAGATGTTAAAGGGGTGCCGAAAGAGTGCCTATTCCCCAGAAATACTTGGAAAAATCCTGAGGCTTATGATGAAAAAGCCGATGAACTTGCAAACCAGTTCATTGCAAACTTCAAAGAGTATGAAAGGAATGTCGACAAGAAAATACTTGATGCTAGCCCAAGACCTATTGGGAAAGGGCCCAGATCTTCTGGAAAAATTCACGAACTTAGAAAATAAAGATCTCTCCAAATTTTTTGGATTCTATACTCGCTCTTTAGGTTCGGTAGCGGGGAAGTTTTTTAATCAAAAAAATTCGCTTTGATTATTAAATATAAGACTTACTTAGCGTAAAGAACAAAAAATGGAAGTTTTACCCACCATTGCCCTAACACTGGGAGATCCGGCAGGAATCGGCCCCGAAATAATTGTTAAAGTATTTCAAGACGAAATCTTGACAATCAACACTCGGATTCTGGTAATTGGTGATGCCAAAACACTGGAAAAAGTAGCCCAAGAAATTGCTCCCGAAATTCAAATCCATTCAATCAAAACACCCGGTGAAGGTTGGTACAAACCCTACACCATTGACGTCATTGACCTCAATAATGTTTCCGAAACACTTCCTACGGCGCAACCTTCAGCAGAGAGCGGCAAGGCTAGTTATGAAGCTATCCAAAAAGCAGTCGCGTTAGTCCTCAAAGATGAGGTAGCAGCTATCGTCACCTGCCCTATCAATAAAAAAAGTTTACATCTAGCCGGCCACCCATTCCCAGGGCATACCGAGCTATTAGGTCATCTAACAAATTCTAAAAAGCCCACACTGATGATTGAGGGTGGCTCTTTACGTGTGGTTCTAGTGACAACACATCTACCGCTAGATCAGGTCACGTCAGAAATTTCTGAAAAAAAAGTTCTACAAACCATCCGACTAACTCACGACTGGCTCCAAAAAAATATTACAGAGGTTCCCCGTATAGCGGTTGTAGGGCTCAACCCACATTGTGGAGATGGGGGTATTTTTGGCCAGGAAGAAACAGAGTTTATTATTCCCGCATTGAAGGTAGCGCAAAAAGAAGGCATCCAGGCAAGCGGCCCTCATCCGGCAGATGCTTTGTTCGCAAGAGCCCCATCAGAAAAATACGACGCGGTTATCTGCATGTATCACGATCAAGGTATGATTCCTATAAAAATGAATGGTATGGGCGTGAATATAACCCTGGGCTTGCCAATTTTAAGGACCTCAGTAGATCACGGCACAGCCTTCGATATCGTGGGACAAAACAAAGCCTCCGCTGAAAATCTTAAATTGGCGTTGAAAACTGCGGGGCGATTATCTCAATCTAGCCTTTCCATAAAATGAGAAAAAGGCCTCTCGGGCAAAATTTTCTTGTTGATCCTGAAATTACGCAAAAGATTATCGACTTGGCAAATATCCAACCCGAAGATAATGTAGTAGAAATCGGACCAGGAAAAGGCGTTCTTACTCAACGACTCATCTCCATTATCCGTTCACTGACCGTAATAGAACTCGATCCTAAATTATGCCGAGAAATGGAAAGTCGGTTTGGCAAAAATAACCCAACATTCAGAATAATAGAAGGAGATGCCGCAAAATTTGATTACTCTTCAATTAAATCCGGGTTCAAGGTTGTATCCAATCTTCCTTATTATGCGGCTACCCATATAATGAAAAAATTGATACATTTTGGCAGTCGGATTCAAACCATGACCCTGATGATGCAAAAGGAAGTTGTCGATAGACTAACGGCTAAACCAGGTAGCAAGGAGTATAGTTCCTTATCAGTTTTTGTGCAGTACTACTGCAAAGTCGAACGATTATTAGAAATACCCAACACAGCTTTTTCTCCAAAACCAAAAATAGATTCTTCACTATTTTCATTAAAACCTTTATCCCAGCCCAAAGTTCAGGTTGAAGATCCGCAATTATTTTTTAAAATAGTTAATGCCGCTTTTTTCCACAAACGAAAAATGTTGAAAAATAATTTAAAATCCTGGGAAAAACATTTTACTTGCGAACAGGGGCAAACTCGAATTGCGGGTATCGACCTTTCTCGACGAGGCGAAACCCTTTCTATGTCCGATTTTGCAAATATTGCTAATCACCTTTATTCCTTAAATGAATAATCCTAGAAATAAAGAAGGAAAAGTTATTCTTATCGGTGCCGGGCCGGGGGACGTGGGTCTTTTAACTCTCCAAGGGAAGCACTGGTTGCAAAAAGCTGAGGTCATTTTATACGACCATTTGGTTAACGAAGACCTATTACGTTTTACAAAAAATAAAACAGAAGTCATTTATGTTGGGAAAAAAGAAGGAATTGCAACCCTAGATCAGGAAAAAATCAACTCTCTACTTATTGAAAAAGCAAAAGAAGGGAAAGTTGTTGTTCGATTAAAGGGTGGAGATCCTTTCATTTTTGGACGCGGAGGTGAAGAAATTCAAGCTGTTAAGCAATCAAAAATTCCTTTCCTTGTGGTACCTGGAGTTACATCGGTAACCGGCGTTGCTGCCTATGCTGGTATCCCCCTAACACATCGAGACCTCTCTTCTACTCTATCCATAATCACAGGAAGCAATGAAAAGAAACAGGGAGACATTCACATCGATTGGGAGAAGATAGCTTCCCGGTCTGGCACCTTGGTATTTCTTATGGGTGCTCGCAAACTTCTGTTGATCGTTGAAAAACTCATGAAATTTGGGAAAAGCCCGGATACACCCATTGCCGTGATTCAATGGGGAACCACCGCACGGCAGAAAACATGGAAGGGAACCTTGTCGACTATTGGAAAAAAGACTTCAAAAGAAAAGATTTCACCCCCGGCATTAACCATCATCGGCGAGGTTGTCAACTTGAAACCCGAAATAGAATGGTACGAGCATTTACCTTTATTCGGAAAAAGTATCGTCGTAACGAGAAAAGGAGACCAGGCAGAAGGTATGATCGAGCGGTTGGGTGAACTGGGAGCCGAACCTGTTTTTTTTCCTGTTATAGAAACCATTGCACCGGAGGACTGGGCAACACTCGATGAGGCCTTGAATAATATTTCCCGTTATGATGGTCTTATCTTTACCAGTGTAAATGGAGTCCAATTTTTTTTCAAACGGCTTAAAGAAATCCAGCAGGACATTCGAAACTTAAAAAACTTGCGGGTCTATACCATTGGCCCTAAAACTGCTGAAGCAGTGCGTAACCTGGGAATTTGCGTAGACGTCGTTCCTGAAGATTTTGTCGCGGAATCTCTTATTGAAAGTATAGGTAAAGAAAAAATAACAGGCCAACGCTTCTTGATTCCCCGTGCTGCTGTTGCCCGGGAAGTGCTACCCAAAACACTTAGGGAAATGGGAGCGCAAGTAGATATTGCTCCTGCTTACCAGACTGTCTTGCCGAAACCTAAATCCGATGTATTTTTAAAGAGGCTGCAATCCGGAGACATCGATGTCCTGACTTTCACCTCTTCATCTACCGTCAAAAATTTTCTGGAATTGACCGGGAAAAACCTGCTTAAGGAAATAAAGAAAACCCGCATTGCCTGTATAGGTCCCATCACTGCCGAAACCGCAAAAAATGCCGGACTTAACGTCGATATCCTCCCCAAGGAATATACGGTCCCAGCACTTCTCGAAGCTATCGAAGACTATTACAAACCGTAATTTTCTTCTTTTTTATCGCCAGTTCCCGTATAATTTGAATATAAAATCATTCCATACCATCAGGACAAGGATGACAATATGTCAATAAGATCTATTCGAGTCAGTCACATCGTTTTATCTACTGAAGAACTTGCAAATACCCTATTAGAGCATCTTAGAGATGATGAATACAAAGACAACAAGGATATGCTTTATAAAATGTTTGCGAAGATGGCAAAAAAATACAGTGCCTGCGGAACCCGAAACAAGGGCGGAGATTTAGGCCTGCTCGAATTCAATACGGCTGCACCGGAGCTTGAAAAAGCAGCAATGGAATCTCCTGTGGGAGAAGTTCGAGGTCCGATAAAAAGTAAATTCGGATACCATATTTTCCTTGTCACCGAGGAAGAAAAAATGACAGATATGGGAATCGATGGTCTGACGGTAACGGGTTTTGGCGCTGGAGACGGCACTCTCTAATCTCCTCCTTCCTGATTCCAGATGCAACTCAAAGGCATTCATCACATCGCTCTCAATGTAAAAGACCTGGACTGCGCCGAAAATTTTTATACTGATGTCTTGGGATTTAAAGTGACCCATCGATTTTCAAAGGGGCTGCGGCATCTAATGCTGGAAACCGGAAATGCGGCTGTAGCACTTTTTGAAACACCGGACCTTAAAGTTCAGGAAGCAATGAATATTTTAAGCGAGGAGGGTTATTTACATCTGGCATTTGAAGCTGATCCTGCGGACTTTAAAAAAATTGCAGAAGAACTACAAACCAAAAATATTGGCATTAGGGGTCCGGTAAAACGGGGAGATGGAGAGTCCATCTATTTTAATGACCCTGATGACAACCATCTTGAAATCCACTGCGATAATCCATAATGATAGAACCCATCCTTGAAAAAGCCATCGCGGGATCACGCATCGAATCTTCTGAAGCGGTGAGGCTGTTCGGCACAACAGATATTCTCCTGCTCGGAAACGTGGCATCGCGGTTGACTCGAAAAAAGCTTAAAGATAATAAAACCATAACTTATATTGTTGACCGCAATATCAACTACACCAATGTATGCGTTACCGACTGTTCATTCTGCGCTTTTTATCGAAAAGAGCCGGATCAGGATGCCTATGTCCTTCCCTTTGAGACCATTGGGGAAAAAATCGAGCAGACCCTGGCCGTTGGTGGGCGACAAATATTGCTGCAAGGCGGACACAACAACAACCTGAAGATAGATTATTTTGAAGACCTGTTCAAAAGTATTAAAACCAAGTACGATATTCATCTTCACGCCCTATCTCCCTCTGAGATTCTTCATACTAGCCGGATCTCTAAAATATCCCTAAATGAAACTTTAAAAAGGATGAAAACTGCAGGATTGGATTCCATACCCGGTGGCGGAGCAGAAATTCTTGTGGACCGCGTAAGGAAAATTATTAGTCCGAAAAAATGCAGCAGCGATGAGTGGCTTGAGGTCATGGAACAGGCACACGGAATGGACATCCCAACCACCGCAACTATGATGTTCGGGCATGTTGAGACCCTGGAGGAACGCATCGAACACCTAGATCGACTGCGCCAACTACAGGATAAAACAGGAGGCTTCACCGCTTTTATTGCCTGGGGGTTTCAGCCGGGGAATACCGAGTTACAAGGCCAGACAGGAATCAAAACAGCAGTAAGTGGTTTCGAATACCTGAAGACCCTAGCCATCAGTAGAATTTTTCTCGATAACTTCGATAACCTGCAATCTTCCTGGGTAACACAAGGACCCAAAATCGGCCAGGTTTCTCTTTACTACGGCGCCAATGATATGGGAAGCACGATGATGGAAGAAAATGTGGTAGCCGCGGCAGGTACTGTCTACTGCCTGGATGAAGAAGAAATTAAAAGGCTGATCACCGACGGCGGCTTCACTCCGCAGCGCCGTAATATGCAATACCAACCAGTCGATTAGATTAATAATTTAAATTTTAGGAAAACTTGCTCCACCCTGTGATTATTTTCAATGAAAAATCCTCTTATTCCTGAAGACTCTCCTTTCCTGGCACATGATACCCGCAAAAGTCGATGGGCGATTCCCTATCACTCCGAATGTCTAAATGCGAGACTCGAGGTACTGCTCACGCAAAATCAGAAGTTCATTAAGGGGAAGAAAATTCTAGATATCGGATCCCATATGGGAACCTTTGCCTATGCAGCCCTTCAATCCGGCGCAGATTTTATTGAGGGAATAGATTCAGAAGAAAAAATGATTACTCTCGGAAAAAATTTATTCCAGGAGATGGATGTTGCAAAGGAAAGTTATTGCATGCAAGTCTGCGATGCCCTGCAATACCTGGAAAGCATAGAAGAAAAAAGTTTTGATACGGTGCTCTGCCTGGGAATGCTTTACTACACGACAGAGCCTTATCGATTGCTCCAACTCATGCTTAGGGCAGCAAAAGAAACCGTGATACTCGATACTTTCACAGCCGGCTATGCTGCTATCCAGGGAAAAGATGCTCCCCAAGTTTATAAAACTACAAATGATGAAACTTTAAAGCTACCGATACTGCTGACAGCATTAACACAACCCGACAAAAAAGATTATACCCTGCCGCATACTTTTGAATATAAAAACAAAAACCTCGGCATGATCACACTACCAAGTGAAGAGCTGTTGGAAATCTGGTTTCAATCCCTGGGTGCTGACTATAGAAAACTGGATTGGTCTGCCTACGAAACTCGGCCGTGTACTTACCATGACCTACTCACCCCGGACCAGAAAAAATCCTCGCATTGGGCCGATGTTTATACAAGCAATGTTCGCGTTTCCTACGTGTTAAAAAAATAAGTTTTATATATTTCCTCCCGTCCTGTAATACAATCAGACTGAGGCTTCAGTTAAAACCCAAAAAATGATTACAAGGATTCCTATATATAAGGACTGCGACCATAAAGCTTATTTGCTTCGGCTGCAATTTTTCCGTGGAGATATAAAACCAACCAGCGCTTACCCCCCTCCTTAACAATACTAAACACCATATCGCGGAAAAGGATTCCTGGCTGCTTTTTCTGTAAAGTTCTATACAAAGTATGAGACCATTTTGCAATGCGACCAACCTGATATCTGCTCATCCAATCAAAAATTTTATACTCTCCTAGAGGAAGGGTATTGTTTTCGCTTGTGTCAATTGAGCGATTCGAATTTTTAAAATTTTATTCAGCACAGGTTTCTGAGTCAATCGCCCTATTTGCTCCAAAGAGTCGGAAACAGATTTAAGCAAGTCAAAAACGTGCACTTCATAAATTGGGAAGGTAGATTCTGAATGATAATGTCTGGCAATTTGGTCTACCAAGCTAAAATAATTTTCCCCTGCCTTCTTCCAGGAAATTGAGTTCGTGGAAAAAATAATTTCTTTTTTCATAGACTCTGCAATCTGTTGCACATTTTCAGAAAGAGAAATCTCCACTTCATGATGAAGACAGTCCCATCCGGCAAGAATTTCTTCGGCCTCCACATCTTCTTCATCTATTGAATTATCGCCGTAAACTTTAAGTGAAGCTTCACCCACCAACAATAACCACTGCACCAGGAGAGATCGGACCACCATTATTTGTAGCTTTCTAAATAGTGGTCTAAATAGGAAATCTTTTATTTCTGAGGTATTTTTCTTAACCTTAGGTTTTTCAGCGTAGGACGTGGTCAAACTCTCCAAAATCTGAATTAACCTAAACCTTGTTACATAATTAATCCGGGGCAAATGAATAATATGTAGAATTTTTTGATTTGCCTCTTGTAATACTTCAAGAATATCTCCTAATCGCGCTTGTTCTATTGAGACCGGAGAATTAGGATAATAAATAGAAGAGATTTTTTCTATTAAAGAAATGGTTTCAAATTTAAATTTCCATTTCTTCAAATCTGTCTTTTGTAGTTGATCGCAAGCCATTAATGTTTCATGAATAGCCCTTTGTTCGTTTTCAGAAGTCGTTTTACTGCCTCGTATCCTAAATGAGTCTCTTTGCCTCTTCATCCACGACAGAAGACGGTAACCTCCTATAAGATAATTCGCTATGCTGGCAGCAATTGTTCCTAGCACAATAACCCCCAGTAACAGAGCCAAGAGAATATCAAAGGTGGCCATAATGCATTTCGCTTTTAATATATTTAAGAATAAACATTAATGTTATATTAAATACAAGTGTTTGCGGGACTTGAGAAGCATTCGAATAAATCTTGAGTAGATAAATGAAATTTATCAGCCACTTCCATAAAAT
>CAJWOD010000040.1 GCA_913044145.1 uncultured Nitrospina sp.
AGCAGTAAGCGCTTTGGCGTTTGCTCTAAGCTCAATTGCTTCAGCAGACACCAACATTCCGGGCGCTTATGACCAAGACAACAATGCTCAGGTTATGGGTGTTGGGCAAACCATGATGCAAATGGGTGCTAGGGATCGAGCTCTCACAAATGCAGCAAACCTAAGACACAGAGCTGCAAGTTCTCGAAGCCAGTCTGGAGTAAATGTAGATTATCAGTTCGGTTCTTCTCAGACGGAGCAATCCTGGAAACAATGGAAAACTGCAGAAGATGCAGGTGTCGTAGTTGGATTGGTACCGGGGGACTGTCGTGGAGATAATTCAGATGATGCATATCGAAAGCAAATGAACGACAACCGCATCGACCCTATGGGAAATCCCTATATGAAAGAAAACCTGGTTTCTCAGGCAGACTGTGAAATAAACCACGCAACACTGAAATAATTTAGGTTTATCTGCTTCTATACGATAGCCAAAAGCCGATAGAACGAAATGTTCTATCGGCTTTTTTTATACCTGATTTCAAAAATTCCTCAAAAAACTCTTATCCTTTTCAAGAAAAAAAACCTGCTATAATCTAGATATAATTTAATTATTGATATTGAGGTTTATGATGTCTCGATTTACGGACAATGGCAATGACACTATCTTAGACAATCAAACTGGACTTACATGGTTCAAAAAAGACTCCCGCCAAATTATGGGAAAGTGGCTGCATCTAGAAAAAGCCATGAAGTTCGCAGAAGAACAAAACGCTGCTAGTTTTGGGGGTTTTAGCGACTGGAGGATTCCAAAGCTTGAAGATGTAAAAACTATTTTTGATAAAAGTTATAGTCAGCGGGATTTTGGAAATAACGAAATACATATTCCAGCTGAGTTTGAGCCAAAAGGAGCTGATTGCACTTGGACAGACACTATCAACGGAGACAGGGCCATGATGTTCAGCCTTGTGAAAGGGCGTTCCAGTTGGATAAACAAGTTTGGTGAAGGCCCTTTTGCAGTTAGGTTAGTTCGCGGCACCCCTAATAAAAGCGACGGTTAAATATTAGCTTTTAGAATCTACGAAAATCCATGCCGCGGTTATCGCCAACAACACAGCAAATATTCTTTTAAAATTCTGCTCGGAAACATATTGCAAGACTTGTGGACCAATTTGTGCGCCGATGATTCCCCCTAACCCGAGAGTCAAGCCTGTCTTAATATCCAAGTTTCCAAAGCGATAGTGGCTAAGAATAGATGAAATTGCCACCACTAAAATAAACACGAAGGAAGTTCCTACTGCCAACTTTGCTTCACGCCCCAGAAAGATAAGCAAAGGTACGATCATAAATCCTCCACCCAACCCGCTTATGGAGGACAGGATCCCAACGATAAAACCAGCCAATGCTAAAGTGATCATGCGTCACCTCCTTTCTCAACCCATTTTTCTTCAAGTGTGTCCACTACTGCCGCTCCAACAGAATCTCCCCATACATTGAGAGTCGTTCTGCAGCGATCTAAAAACCAATCTATAGAAAGCAACATCCCGATCCCTTCTAATGGTAATCCAACGGCCTGCAGCACCATTACCATGGTCACCAATCCTGCTTCAGGAATCCCAGCTGCACCAATTCCCGCCAAAGTCGCTGTAATCAAGACTATCATTTGTTCAGCAAATCCCATTTCAATACCCATCATTTGCGCAATAAACATAACCGCAACCGCTTCGTAAAGAGCAGTACCATTCATATTTACTGTTGCACCTAAAGGTAAAACAAACAAAGACGCCTTACGACTGACTTGATTATTTTCTTCTGCGCATTCAATGGTAATCGGTAGAGTTGCAGAACTACTAGCTGTTGAAAAAGCCGTAGTCAATGCTGCTGCTAAATTTTTCAAATAATTAAGAGGGTTCCTCCTTGTCACAAAATACAAAATAGCAGGTAAAACCAAAACTCCATGCAATAAAAGGGCGAGGATAACCGTCCAGGCGTATTTCCCAATTTTTGCTAATTCCACAAGAAATAAGTCCCCTCCCCCAGCAGCCCCCAGTTTGGAAGCTATCAACGCAAACACTCCAATCGGCGCAAAATACATAAGCAAATGAACTATCTTCATGATGGCCATATTGACCGTATCAAAGAACCCTATTGCTTGTTTACCTGGTTCTCCCAATGTAGTCAAAACAGCCCCAAATACCAGGGAAAAAATAATAAGAGGAAGGATCTCCATATGAGCCATAGAATGAATTAAATTGGGAGAAACAAAACTCTGCAATATATCTGTAATACCTATGGCTTCTTTTTCGGAAACATTCTCTGGAATTTTTTCAGCAATCATTTCTACTGATATTCCGGGTTCTAAAATATTGACCATCACCAACCCAATACCAACGGCAATACCAGTGGTGGACATAAAATATATGAGCGTAATAAATCCGGTTTTTCCTACTTTTCGAATATCCCCCAAACCAGAAATCCCAACTATCATTGAAGAAATAATCAATGGAACCACCAACATTTTTAGAGAATCTAAAAACATGTCCCCCAACCATCCCACAGCCAGCATGGTTTCCCCAAAAAACCAACCACAAAAAACCCCAAGAAGAATACCCGTTATCATCAAATAGAGAAGACCATTACTTTTCATCCAAGTTGTCCTTAAAACAGAAATTTTCGGATTTTTTTCAACACCGTTCATAATACAGTTAAACGGATACTTTGCAATCGTTACGGAAAGAGCTACAGGAAGACGGGAAGTACAAAAAACCCATCCGAGGCAAATCTATAACGGAAAAAGATGCCACACCCTTGTGGAAAGAAGGCATAAAGTTTCTTACAAGGGTAAAAAATTAGGTGACTTTATTTAAAGGAAGAATAACCTTGTTAATTCAGTGCCGTCGATCTATTTCCGGCAGATGTGCAGTCAGGCCTGCTCAATAGTGCATGTAAACGGAAATTCTTCCATCGCAGCGGCGCAGTGAACCTGGTCAACCTTGAATTCAGCTTGTTCAAGTGGCATGGTCGCAACAGTGGCAGAACCTTGGAGGTGAATTTCGTACATTAGCTTTTCTGCTGTTGAGTATTCTTTACCCATTAAAGTAATGAGAATACGGATAACGAACTCCATCGTTGTAACATTATCATCCCACATAATAATTCTATACATGGGCAAATAAGCACGATTAGTTTTACCTTCAGGCTCTTCAACAACCCCTGGAGAATATGGTAATGTCTCTGTACTCATATAAAACTAGCCAGTAAAAACCCAAAAATGGTATAGATTGATAATATTCGCTAAATACTCACTTCTAAATATAGTATAAAAAATAACTGGATTTTTCAAAAAATTTTTGAGGTTTTAAACATCAAACATAGGTGCGGGGGGATCTTGCCAGAGATTCATTTCTGTAGTTTCATCAAGAGTTACTGCGCCCCATTTGACCACATAGGGTTTCTCTCCTTCGCACTCGTAATCCACCGTAACCTTTTCCACATTCCATTTGCCTTTTTCTGGTCCAACCAGCGTTAAACTGTGGGCGAAACTGTTGACATCGAAGCTTCCTTCAAAAATTGCATCAGACTCGTTGGAACCAGTTACATTTTCAAAGGGCATCTTATGACCATTAAAACAGAAATTTACCGTTTCATTAGGGCCTTGTTTTCCAGTTTCAATATTTACTTTAAATGTTAGTACTCTGGGCATATTAACCTCATGAAAAATATGGGTTTAGTCCGGCAGTATGATCGGTTTCGTCAAATATTGCTCCGACTTGCGGCACTGCTTTTCTAAACGATGTGTGGATTCCCTGCTTTAATGTAAGGTCGGCAGCACTGCAACCCTGACACCCACCACCCATCTGAATCGTCACGGAATTTCCCTTTACACCTAAAAGGTTAATTTGTCCCCCATGTCCCGCCACACCTGGATTCACCTCTTCATCAATCACTTTTTGGATCCCCTCTCGGATCACATCTTCTGAAGGAATAGAGGAAATTATTTTTTCAGCGATGAGGCAACTGCCCTCTTCTATCGAACCTCGAATAGCAGCACCTACTTCTTTCGCCAGTTCTTTCCAATCGATAAGAGTTTTATCTTTACGTGTGACCGTCACTGTTGATTCGCAAACCAGTACAGTTTCGACATCATCTAGGGAGAAAAGAGATTCGGCTAGGGAAGATTCTGCCGCACTTTCAAAGCTATCAAAATACCAAGAGGCACCTTTCATCAACACCCGGTTCACAGTAAACATGCACTGATCACCAGTTTGAGAAGGTTGGGCTTTTATTAAAATATCTTCTGATTCAGCGGGAAAAATATTTTCATTTAATACAGGTGCATGTAATACAACTCTGGGGGCAGGAGGTGCGTCAGCAAATCTTTTTTCAGCAGCATCTGACTCTGCTGAAGCAGTTGAGGAAGTTGTACTCTGCGTTTTCTCCTCCGAAACAGGTTTCACAACTTCAACAGGTTCAGAAACGGAATCCTTCTGTTTCATACCTGAAAAAAAACGTTTAATAAAATTCAATGAAAATCTCCTGATTATTTTATATTAATTATACAACATCTGAACACTCATATTAGATGCATGAAATATCTAAAAAGTAGCATTAAAACTAAATAATAGTATCCGATTTAAACTAAAACCAATTTTGTTGCGAGGAATTATAACGATCAGCAAAAACAGTAACCCTAAATTATCGGCCTTTTATCAAAACTAGTTTAAGATAAAAGTTGTTCTCTAAATTTAAACAGCTTTTTTATCTAAATCAGTTATCGCTGCTTAATCAACTTCACGCCTAAACCTCAACCTTTTTTCATTCCTACAACATAGTCATCAATGGGCATCATTCCAGTTATCTCCCCAACCAATATCGACTACCAGGGGAACTTTAAGAGGCATAACTTCTTCCATTTCTTTTTTGACTAGGGCACGCATTTCCTCCTCTTCCTCAGAGGGGCATTCAAACACTAATTCGTCATGAACTTGAAGAATCATCCTAGAATTTAATTTTTTTTGAGCAATTTCCCTATCCAGATTAATCATTGCAAGTTTAATCAGGTCTGCGGCACTGCCCTGAATGGGAGAATTAATGGCTATTCTTTCAGCCGCTTCCCGCGCCTGCCTGTTCTTGCTATTGAGGTCCGGTAAATATCGTTTCCTATTCATTAAAGTCAGGGAATATCCCATAGCCCTGGCATCTTCAACAGTCCGTTCCATATAAATTTTCACATTTTTATAAAGCTCAAAGTATTGATCAATAAATTTCTTTGCCTCTTTCGGAAAAATTTTTAACTGCCTAGATAAACCAAAAGCACTTAATCCATAAACGATCCCAAAGTTGACCGCTTTGGCCATACGTCGTGCTTCCGCATCCAACCGCTCAGCAGTTGTTCCAAATATTTCCACTGCTGTTCTTGTATGTATATCCTCTCCATTAATAAAAGCATCGATCAGCGATTCGTCTTCCGACATATGGGCCAAAATTCTCAACTCCACCTGTGAATAATCAGCAGATAAAATCTTATTGTTCTCCTCTGCAATAAAAGACTTACGAATTTCCCGTCCCATTTCCGTTCGGATAGGAATATTTTGCAGATTCGGGTTACTGCTACTCAATCGCCCTGTAGCTGCGACCGACTGGTTGAAGGAAGTATGAACACGGACTGTTTTTCCAAATATCTCTTCCTGTAATGCATCTACATAAGTTGATTTAAGTTTAGCCAATTGCCGATAAAGAAGAATAACTTCAGGGAGATCGTGTTCGGCAGAAAGTTCTTCAAGCACTGAAACGTCTGTTGAGTAACCGGTTTTAGTTTTTTTAATGACTGGCAACTCTAGTTTCTCAAATAAAATCACTGAAAGTTGTTTTGGTGAGTTAATATTAAATTCCTCCCCCGCCAACTCATAAATCTCTTTTTCTTGTTCAGTAAGTAACAGATGAATTCTTTGGGAAAGCTTTTGCAGATGGGATTTATCTACAGCCATTCCCTGCAACTCCATGTCTCCGAGAACTTTAAGAAGAGGTAGTTCTATTTTTTCAAAAATTTTAAGATCTTCCCCTTTAAGAAGGCCAGAAAGCTTTTCATACAGACGCCAAGTTATATCAGCATCTTCTGCGGCATATTCGGTTGCCCTGTCTATTTGAACCTGATCAAAACCTATTTCTTTTGAAGCCGTTCCAACGACATCTTTGTATTTGACAGTTGTGTGGCCCAGTTGTTCCAGGGCCAGAGCATCCATATTATGGCCTCGACTTGATGGATTCAACAAATAGGACGCTAACATGGTATCAAAGGCGATTCCTTGAAGTTCGACCCCTTCATTTTTTAAAACGATAAAATCGTATTTTATATTCTGGCCCACTTTTTTAATTTTAGGGTCCTCAATTATGGGCTTGAGCTTATCAAATACCCAATCCACTCCCAATTGATCTGGCACACCAAGATAGCTGTGGCCCAAGGGTATGTAACAGGCCTCACCTGCATTGCATGAAAAAGAAATCCCTACCGCCCTTGCCTGGACAGGTCGAAGACTAGTTGTCTCTATATCTAATGCAAAAATTTTATTTTTCTTGAGTTTTATAATCCATTTATTCAATGCTGTCTCTGTCAAAACAGTTTCGTATTTTTTTTTGAGCGGTTGAATTGTCTTCGAAGTTTCTTCTGATTCATCTTCTAATACCGCCAACATTGAAGAAAATTCGAACTCAGAAAATAATTTTCTTAGATCTTTATTTTTGGACGGTCGAACCTTCAAGTCATCCAAAGAGCATTCCAGCTTCATTGCTGTATCGATGGTAACCAACTTACGGCTCAAGAGCGCGCACTCCTTATCCTGAATAAGTTTTTCCTTTAATTTCTTCTTTTCTATCTCATCTATGCATTTATAAAGTTCTTCAATCGAACCATATTTTTGGATAAGTTCTGTTGCCGTTTTAGGCCCCACGCCTTTTACTCCGGGGATATGATCACTGGAGTCTCCCATCAATCCCATAACCTCAATCACTTTTTCAGGAGGAACACCAAACTTTTCTTTAACTTCATTTACACCAATCCATTTATTCTTCATGGTATCCAACATTTGAACTTCGGGGCTTACCAATTGCATCATATCTTTATCACCGCTGACAATAACAACTCGAAAACCTGCCTTGGAACCTTTTAATGCAAGAGTTCCAATGATGTCATCGGCTTCATAACCAGGAATGCGAATACTGGAAATATTAAAAGCATCCACAAGCGGCTCAAAATAAGGGAATTGCTTGGCAAGGTCTTCGGGTGGGGCGTCACGATTCGCTTTGTAGTCAGAATAAATATCGTGCCGGAAGGTTTTTTCTTTACTGTCAAATGCAACACATAAATAATCCGGTTTTTCATCTTTAACTACCTTTTGCAGCATATTGATGAAACCGTATAGTGCGTTTGTTGGAAATCCTTTAGATGTGGAAAGGAACTGCCTGATCCCAAAGTAGGCCCGAAATATATAGGAAGAACCGTCTATAATATATAAGGATTTTGATTTTTCCATTTATACCTCGACTAAACTTTTAAATGGACAAGTATAAAGTCGTAGCTTTACCGTGTCTAATAATTTGTGATATGATTATAGGTGTATGTCCTCATAAACTTATTGAAATTAAAGGCTTAAATAAGTTCTCTGCAAACTATGAACACCCTAAAAGGTTCATCTTTGAATAATAAATCACAAGCAATCATTGACTCCGCTCAGAGGGCCTTGAAAATTGAAAGTCAAGCGGTAACGGATTTAATCGATCGCATTGACAAAGGTTTTGTTAATGTTGTCCACCATATCGATCAATGTCAAAACCTCATCATTACAGGTATGGGAAAATCGGGATTAATTGGGAAAAAGATCGCTGCCACTTTTTCCAGCATAGGTTTGCCAACCTTGTTTTTACATGCAGCAGAAGCAAGTCATGGCGATTTAGGGATGATCATGGAAAACGACACCGTAATTGCAATTTCTAACAGTGGTGAAACAGAAGAAGTTATAAGGCTCCTGCCCTCTTTTAAAAGAATAAATTGCACGCTGGTAGCGATAACTGGAAAGCCTGAATCAACCCTTGCCAAATGTAGCGATTATGTTTTAAGTGTTGCCATTCAAGAAGAAGCATGCCCGAAAGATCTGGTTCCCACAGCAAGCACAACTGCAACCCTGGCTTTAGGAGATGCGTTAGCGATTGCCTTCATGGAACTTAGAGGTGTTCAAGAAAAGGATTTTGCACAAAATCACCCCGGTGGCAGTTTGGGTCGTCGATTGTTAACCATGGTGGAGGACCTGATGCACTCCGGCGATGATATCCCAAAAGTATTAGAAAATGCCAGTTCCTCAAGTGTGATAGCAGAAATTTCCAAAAAACGTCTGGGAGTCACTCTGGTAACAGATCAAGATGGTAAGCTGAAAGGTCTAGTAACAGACGGAGATCTAAGACGTGTTATGGGAAAAGGGAAAGATATCTCCCAAATGAAAGCCTTAAATATGATGTCAATAAACCCTAAGACTATTACAAAAGAAACCCTGGCAGCTAAAGCCGTACAAATAATGGAACAACATTCCATAACATCATTGGTTGTTTTAAAGGAGGATCAAATTGAAGGGATCATCCACTTACACGACATACTCAAAGCAGGTGTTGTTTAATTCCTTCCTAAAATAAAATCACTTATGACTGGCCAAGAACTTCGTAATAAATTTATAAAATATTTCAAAGATAGGCAGCATGCTGTCATTTCTAGTTATCCACTAGTTCCTAAGAATGACCCGACATTATTATTTACTAATGCAGGCATGGTTCAATTTAAGGATATCTTTCTAGGTGATGAAAAACGAGAATACAATCGTGCTGTTACTGTTCAAAAATGCGTTCGGGCAGGCGGCAAACATAACGACCTCGAAATGGTGGGTCGTACCGCGCGTCACCATACTTTTTTTGAAATGTTGGGAAATTTTTCATTCGGTGATTATTTTAAAAAAGAAGCCATTCAATATGGATGGGAGTTTTTAACTGAAGTCATAGGCCTACCACGGGACCGTCTCTATATTTCTGTCTTTCAGGATGATGATGAAGCTTTCAATATCTGGGCAAATGACATGAAAATGCCCCGAGAGCGAATTTACAGAAAGGATGAAAAGGATAATTTCTGGGCGATGGGTCCTACTGGACCCTGTGGACCCTGTTCCGAAATTTTTATCGATCAGGGAAAAGCCATCGGGTGCGGAAGAACGACTTGCACGATTGGCTGTGATTGTGACCGTTACCTAGAAATTTGGAACTTGGTATTCATGCAATACGATCGTGACTCCTCCGGCAAACTAAAACCCCTACCAAAACCAAGCATCGACACAGGAATGGGCCTAGAACGCCTTGCTGCAGTAGTACAGGGACGAACCACCAACTATGATACAGACTTGATGATGTCTATCATAAATGAATCCGCAAAGATCACTGGTCGCGAATATGGCAAAAATGACGAAA
>CAJWOD010000041.1 GCA_913044145.1 uncultured Nitrospina sp.
TGTGTCATTCTTTATGTAATTCAAGCCTTGCAACAGGTCAAATCGATTGGGGATATCTATATTGTTGGATTGAAAGACAAGCTCGATCAGGTTCTATATTCAAGTCGAATTGATCGTGAATTTCCAAAACGGATTCATGTTGTCGAACAAAAAGCCAATTTGTATGAAAACGTCTGGCAGACATTTTTACAATCTCAACAGGTAGAGGTTAAAAATACGGACCCTCACCGTGATAAAGCCATCCTTATTGTTCCTTGTGATGCTCCACTGCTCACTCCGCATGAAGTTGAATATTTTATTTCCAATGCTGATATGAATCGTTACGATCATGTTCTCGGGCTGGTATCGCGAGAAAAACTAAGACCTTTTTATCCTCAGGAAGGCAAACCCGGAATTAAAATGGCCTATTTACATATCAATGAAGATAGTTTCCGCATTAATAACTTGCACCTAGTGAAGCCTTTGCGTATTGAGAATCGGGAATATATCCAAAAAATGTACCAGTATCGTTATCAGAGAAACTTCAAAAATCTGGTGTTATTTAGTTTGTCCGTATTTGGAAAAGATAAGACAAAGCATTATAAAAATTATATTGGATTGCAACTATGCTTGTTTTTCGGCGGACTGGGCCTTGAGTTCGTGGTAAATTTTTTAAGAAAGTTGAACCCTAAAAAGGAATTAGAAGAAACAATATCCAATATAATGAATACTCGATTTTCGGCCCTTGAGGTACCTTTTCCTGGAGCCGCTCTAGATATTGATAATGCAAAAGATTATGAGGCAATGAAAATCCGATTTGATGAATGGCGGAAATTTTTAAGGACGGCACCCCTTACCAAAGTTGAAAAATACAGCGAGACATTTTTCCCTTCCCGTAAAGTGGCACGCACTTCTTCCATGAACTTATAAGAAGTATTTAATACTTAAATACCTCCAGGATTAAAACATCTCCTGTCTAATTTTTCAGGAAGCTTTATCTGATTGTTTAAGTTTTGTAAATTTTTAAAAAACTATGGAACAAAATAAATTAAGAAATTTTTCCATCATTGCCCATATTGATCATGGAAAATCTACGTTGGCAGATAAATTAATTCTTGCTACTTCTGCGCTTTCCCAGCGAGAAATGAAAGACCAGGTTTTGGATAATATGGATCTCGAACGTGAACGTGGGATTACTATTAAAGCACAAACGGTTTGTTTGAAGCATTCCTCCAAGGAGGAAGGTAACTTTGTATTCAATATGATTGACACGCCAGGGCATGTAGATTTCACATACGAAGTATCACGCAGTCTTGCTGCTTGTGAAGGTGTATTGCTGGTCATTGATGCGACACAAGGTATTCAGGCACAAACAATTGCTAATCTAAACTTAGCTATGCAGCATAATCTGGCTGTTGTTCCTGTCATCAATAAAATTGATCTCCCTAGTGCAAACCCAGATTTCATTAAAGAACAACTAGAAGACGTATTACAGATCGATTCAGACGATGCTGTTCTGGTAAGCGCCAAAGAAGGAATAGGTATCGATGAATTAATGGAATCGATAACAAAATTAATTCCGCCCCCAAAAGGCAATGAATCCGGAACACTGCAAGCCTTGCTCTTCGATGCCTGGTACGATTCTTTCCGCGGTGTCATTGTCTTAATTAAAGTTCAACATGGAATACTCGAGGTGGGTAATGAAATAACCATGATGGCCACAGGAAATAAATTTATAGTGGAAGAACTCGGCACCTTTAACCCCAAACAAGAATCGAAAGCTAGCTTGCAAGCGGGGGAAGTGGGTTACTTGATAGCGGGAATCAAACAACTGGACCAAACTAAAGTTGGCGATACCATTACACATGCTAAATCTCCTGCTGAAAAACCTTTGCCTGGCTATAAAGAAGTAAAACCTATGGTCTTCAGTGGACTTTATCCCATTAGTGGCGATGACTATGAAGACCTACGTGACTCTCTTAAAAAATTAACCCTGAACGATGCTTCATTTTCTTATGAAGCAGAAACATCGACTGCCCTGGGGTTTGGTTTTCGCTGTGGGTTCCTCGGGTTATTGCATATGGAAATCGTTAGAGAACGTATTGAGAGAGAATATAAAGTTGATCTCCTCACTACCGCACCTACAGTTATCTATAAGGTGATTACTACCGATGGCAAAACCATAATGATTGACAACCCAACGAAACTAAAAGAACAGAAAAACATCGACCACCTTGAAGAACCTTATGTTATGGGGACCATTATTGTGCCAGAGGAATATATTGGCGTTATCATGACTCTGGTGAGAGATCGACGCGGCATTCAGAAAAAAATGGAATACCTTAACCCAGAAACTATCCTGTTGGAATACGAATTACCCTTCAATGAAATCGTGCTGGACTTTTATGACAAACTAAAGTCTTCTACCAAAGGTTACGCTTCTTTTGATTACGAATTTATAGATTTCAGGACATCCAGTCTGGTAAAGTTGGACGTCCTCTTAAACGGGGAACTGGTGGATGCTTTGTCTTTAATAGCACATAAAGATAAGGTGCATTACCAAGGTCGCGACTTGGCTAAAAAGCTTAAACAACAGATTCCCCGACAAATGTTTGAGGTCGCCATCCAAGCTGCGATTGGTAGCAAGGTCATTGCGCGTGAAACCGTAAAGGCGTTACGGAAAAATGTTCTGGCGAAGTGTTACGGAGGGGATATTACCCGCAAACGCAAATTGCTTGAAAAACAAAAAGAAGGAAAGAAAAAAATGAAACAGATTGGAAGTGTGGAAATCCCCCAAGAAGCTTTTCTGGCTGTGTTGAGGACAGATGACAAATAAAACTTCAGAAAACACAAATAACCAAACGGTAAAAAGAAAAAGTGTTGCGAGAGAATATACCGAAGCAATTCTGATTGCCCTTCTTCTTGCCCTTTTTATTCGCACATTTTTCGTGCAAGCTTTTAAAATCCCCTCGGGTTCCATGAAGGATACTCTTCTTATAGGCGATCACATCCTTGTCTCAAAATTTGCCTACGGCACCCATATCCCAAATGAAATTCCATTTCTAAACATCAAACTATTCGATGATATAATCTTTTTCCCCAAACAACCTGCGCGCGGTGATATCATCGTCTTTAAATATCCTAAAGACGAGAAGCGTGATTTTATTAAGAGAGTAATTGGTATTCCGGGTGATTTACTGGAGGTACGTCACCAAAAAGTTTTTATCAACGGTAAACCCTATGAAGACCGTCACGCAAGACATACCGAATCACCTTCTGATAGCTCTCTGGTGCCACGAGATGATTTTGGTCCAGTACTTGTTCCCGAAAACCATTTATTTATGATGGGCGACAACCGAGAGAACAGCCAGGACAGTCGCTATTGGGGTTTTCTTAATATAAAGAAGGTGCGTGGAAAAGCTTTGATGATCTACTGGTCCTGGAACCAATTGGAAAGCTGGGTACGCTTTGACCGTTTTGGAAAAATACTAGAATAAAATATCCCTACAGATGGACTCCTTTTTCTTCGAAAGAAAATCAAAACTTCATACCCTTCTAAAAAAATCCAAAGCAACGATACTGGATTTCGATGGATTGCTCGCGGATTCAGAACCCTATCATTACAAAGCTTATAACGAGGTGTTTGAAAGATACGGTCATACACTAAATAAAGCAGAGTATTGGATAGAATGGACCTCCAAGGGTAAAGGGATTGCAGGAGAAATCGAACGCCACAACTTAAAGCTGGATGTCAATCCTATAGATATTCGTAAGCAAAAATTTGAAGTCTACACTCGATTTTGTGAAAGTGGTGAAATCAAACTATTTCCAGAAGCTGTTCATCTGATTGAACAGTTATCTTCGACCCTCAGATTGGCAATTGCTTCCGGTTCCTGGGCAACAGATATTCGGCACATTTTGCGAAATGCTGATGCGCTGGACTTAATTCCCATCATACTCGGTAAAGAATCCGCCAAACGGGAAAAACCTTTTCCCGATATTTTTCTGAGTGCTGCAGAAAAACTGGGTCATTCACCCACAGAATGTTTTGTTTTGGAAGATGCTTTGAAAGGATTGAATGCCGCAAACGATGCAGGCATACCTTGTATTATTATAAAAAACGACTTGAACCAAAATATTGATTTCAATGGTGCAGAAATAGTTTTCCCTAGCCTTACAGATTTTGTTTCTGCATTATCGAGTTAAGATAAATTTTAGGGATCCCCAGCTACTTCCAATTCTTTTCTAAATCCCTTAAAAATATTTTGAATAGGCGGAATGAGTTTTTCTTTTAATTCTTCTGGAATCCAATTAATTTTTTCGACCGGCCAAGTTTCGATAGCCTTAATATCGAGACCTTGTTTCTTAAATGGTCCTCCTAAGCTCTCCTCAAAACCATAAATCAGGGCATTATTAAAAACCATCTCGTAATGCTCGTTTATTTTTTCAGGATCATGGAGCCCTTCCATAAATGCTTGCATCATCCTCTCAATAATAGGGGTCGCGTGGTCTCGAAAATCTTTACTACAGGAATTTTCAATAGTACGATAAATGATAATAATGTCTTGCAAAAGATATTTAATATCCTTTGGATCTTTCTTGACAGGTCCTTTTGTTAAATCAAAAAAGGGTTTATATTCCTTAATAATTCTTACCATATCGCTGATTATCGATTCTTCCCATGAAACTTTGTTCCATACAAAAAATGTTCTTAGCCATCGAACTCTTTCCGTTGCATCCTCCATATGCATGGTCAGACTGGGTTTTGACTTATTGCTATGGGGCAACTTGCCACCCCACATTTTCAAGTCAAGTACAATTTGGTATGGAGCAAAAGCCTCTTTATACACGTCGGCATAAACAGCAACTAGCTTCTCCAAATTCTCTTGTTTATCCAACGAACTATTCTGCGGCAAGTTTACTATTGAGTAGAGTCTCCATATTCGCCGACGCGATAACCCATTGGGCTTGGCGATTAAATAAGTACCCCCCCAGATCCCCGATGTAAAGGAAAGATCAAGCCCATAAATTTCTTTTAGGCGGCTGGAAACCTCTATAGCAATATTTTGGTATAACTCGTTAATGTAATAGAGGTTAATCAGGTGATTTTCAGAAAAGACCGGACCCGAAGCTTTGGGTAAACTTGTCATGAAATATTTGATTAGAGGTCAAAAAAAATTCCATCCCCGAAACCAGGGATGGAATTAAATTGTTTCAGTATAACTATTACCTAAAAAATTATTCTACATGCACGACAGTTACAGTCACAGCATCTGTTACCGGAGGATTATACGGAACATGATTACCTTGAGCAAAAACAGCAGTGATTGTATGCTGCCCTTTAGCCAAGTTCAATGTTTTACATTTAGAACCATCGCCCATATGAACATGATTTGAATCTTTACCTATACGCTTACTTAAGTCTGAAGGAATAGACACATCAATCAATAAATGATGATGCCCTTTACCCGGATTAACGCCCTTTTTAGCAGGTTCAACCGTATAACCCTTTGTCGCCATGCAAACTTTCAACGGACTACTGACATTAGTCAGGGTTGCCGGTGTTGTAATGGTAATGGGTTTATTAGAGACTTTAGCAGCTGTTGACCCGCCGCCAGCTTGACCCGCACATCCTACAAATGCAAAAACTGCCATCAAGGCTAATACTTTAAAAATAATCTTCATAAACTCCTCATTTGAAAAAAATGGAACAATAAATAAACACGGTTAACAAACTAAAAAGCTTTTAGTGAACTAAACCTAAAATATTACTGCTAAGTTTCTCGTTATCTTCAACCAATATCCCACGCAGGATCCCCATATCTAAACGCCACCAGGAAGAAGGGATTCAATGTATTTTTTTAATATTATCTACGAAAACTAGCATAAAATCAATGTTATGATAAAAGAAACTGCCTATTTAAGCTGCAAATAGCAATAACAATACCCAGAAAATAGGTTAAAATCCAAAATTCTTCAGCCCTAGAAAAATAGTAAATTTTCAAAGGATCAAATTTTGCCAAGACCCAAAACCAGAAATATTCGTTGTCGTTCCCGATTTCGGATCATGTCAGATGACTTCATTGCCTTGGGCCCAGGTAAAGTAGATTTATTGCAATCCATCAATAAGGTAGGATCCATATCGGAGGCTGCAAGGCAAGGTCAGATCAGTTATCGGCGTGCTTGGGACATGGTAAACGCTATGAACCACTGCTTCAAGAAACCTTTAGTAGAAAGCGTGACTGGCGGAAAAGGGGGCGGGGGGGCAGCGCTCACACCATTAGGAAAAAAAGTAATTGAAATTTATCGAGACATGGAAAAAAAAGCCAGTCAGTCCATACAGGAAGAGTGGAAATTCCTCAAAAAACAACTCAAGTAAACCCTTGATCGAAGTCCTTACTGCAAATAAATTACTCTCTAGTTGCTGAGGTTGGTCATTCTCTCAAACTTTATTAGCTATAATCTCAAGACCTATGAATTTTATGGATAAGTTTTCGCCGGGGCGCTGACTGTAAGCATCAGTTTCATCTTCATATTCGTGGAAATCAAAATGTGAAACATCGAAACCCACGTGTCTCACATCTTGGATTAAGGTTTCGCAGAAGTTCTCTTCAATTTCAACAAGGGTTTCTTTATATCCATTTATAAGAGTTTCACAGTATTGCTGATTTTGGGCGCGTCTTAATATTTGATATTCTAGGTCAGTATCGAGAATCAATAACATCCCATCAGCATCCAAAGCCTCAACTGCCCATTGTAAAAATTTTTTCCGTTCACTTCTTTGCAAATGATGTAAAAATTTATTTGCAAGAATACAACCGCAACGTTTTCCAAGAGGTCCATCTGGAAAATCTATATTTAAAATCTCTATATTGGTTTTTCCAGAAAGTTTCACGTAGTGAGTTAATCCCATAATAATAAAGGGTAAATTGTCCGTAAGAATCAATTTTGGGTAATCTTCGGGCCAGTCATGAATTAAACGGAAACCGGCTAGACCTGTTGCAACATCCATGATCGAGTTTTTTAGACCGGTGGGAATCATTTCCATAGGATTATCCCAAGGAAAATTTTCTGTCTGGAAAAGATAAATACTATAACTCTCACTCAACAACCGAATTATTCGGGTATCGCTGAATAAGATTGGGCTATCTTTAATAGTATTTGCCAATTCCTGAAAAAGGACTGCAAATTTTTTGTTGATCTCATCCATTGATTCCGTAAGAGCCACCCGGTCTTTTTTAAGATTCATATGAATATGATCAAAATTTAAATAAACAGCAGGTCGTTCATGTTGGACATAAATAAGATCCGCGAGATCGATCATTATTTCTGGGTATGCAGATTGTAATAACAGATTAAAAAAAACCTGATTTTCCAGGCCCAAATCTGTTTTTGAAAACCCTATCTGTTCATTTAAGTAATCAAAAAAAACAGTGACTCGTTGGCATAGCTCAGGCGATTTGGAATTCTTTAGTCCAGAATACTTTTTTCCTGATTCAGTAACCAAAGGTAACCGGGTTTGTGATTTAGTAAATATGGAATTAGAGTTATTCATCACGGCCAATTCCAACCTGCGCGTACGAGAAGATAAAACGTGATCAATAGACAAGGTAAGAAATATGGAACAGCCGGAAAGGTGTCTCCAGCAAAAAGGGAGTATGCAGTAAATACTGAACGAGCTCCATAGATAACCGCAAGAAATTTTGCCAGTAACTTTTTCCCTTGAAAAAGATAATATGTAAAAATCCCCAGTAGGAGAAAAAACGCCAAAAGTGAGAAAAAGGTTGTCAAACCAATATTAAAAGGAGGGATAAAAAAGATAGCTAAAGCCAGATAAATCAGGTTCAGCAAGAGGAATCCATATCCTGCGTCTTTGAACCTTCGCAAGGGATCTGAAGTTTTTTTAAAGTCGCTGTTGATCGAATTTTTGGAGATATTTTTCAACTTTTCTATTATCCTTGTGCATTGAAGCGGCGGTTGCGGTACATTCCAAGGTATGTTAGCTTCGATTTCTTATATTTGCAATAAACGACCCTGATACAAAACGATTAGATTAGCTGGCAAAGTATTTAATTTTATAGAGGCCAACCCACAAGAGTAAAAAGTCGGTTTTAGGGTTTAAATTTGAAACTTAGCCTTTCAATTCATCAAATTTTCTGATCAAAAAATTATGTTGTCTGCAAAAGAACAATTAAAGACCCTGCGAAGGGGAACATCTGAAATTATTGATGAAAAAGATCTAGCCCAATTGTTGGAAAAGGGCACGCCGTTAAGAATCAAAGCCGGATTTGACCCAACTGCACCCGATCTGCATCTGGGTCACACTGTCCTTTTGCACAAAATGAAGCAGTTTCAGGACTTGGGTCACGAAGTTATTTTCCTAATAGGAGATTTTACGGGAATGATCGGAGACCCAACCGGGCGCTCTGAAACAAGAAAAAACCTTACCCCCGATGAAGTCAAAAAAAACGCAAAAACTTATCTAAATCAAGTATTTAAAGTTCTTGATAAAGAAAAAACTACTGTTGCTTACAATAGTGAGTGGATGGGAAAGTTTACCTCTGCGAACATGATAGAACTTGCAGCACATTATACCGTTGCGCGTATGCTGGAGAGAGATGATTTTCAAAAACGATTGGCAAAGAATCTACCTGTGTCTATCCATGAACTGATGTATCCCCTAATACAGGGTTACGATTCTGTTGCTCTAAAATCAGATGTGGAATTAGGAGGTACCGATCAGAAATTCAACTTACTCGTAGGTCGTGACTTACAGCGAGCTTATGGGCAGAAACCACAGATTGTCCTTACAATGCCACTTCTGGAAGGAACTGATGGTGTGCAAAAAATGAGTAAGAGTCTCGGTAATAGTATTGGGGTCTTTGATTCCCCAAATGAAATGCTTGGAAAAATTATGTCGATTTCTGATGAATTGATGTGGCGCTATTATGAACTTCTAAGTCAAATATCCACAGATGATCTAAATGTTATGAAAGAACAGGCAAAATCAGGGGCGTTAAATCCAAAGAATTCCAAAATAAATTTGGCCAAAGAAATAGTTGCTCTCTACCATTCTCCAGAGTTAGCAGAAGCCGCTTCCAATGAATTTGAAAATGTTTTTAAGAAAAAAAACGTTCCCGAAAATATTCCAGTCGTAAAAGGGTGGGGAAAAGAAACGCGCAGCATTTGTAATATCCTCAAAGAAAACAAACTGACCGATAGTACTTCGGCGGCCCGAAGATTAATTCAACAAGGGTCCGTGACAGTGAACGGGGAAAAAATAATGGATGTGAATCAGGCGTTTTCAGGGAACAAGGCTTACATGATTAAAGTGGGCAAGAAAAGGTTTCTTAAAATCGAACCAGGCTAGAACATGGTTCTTATTCTAATTCCCGACACCTATTCTTTAATTTTACAACAAAGACAGCGATAGCAGTTTATTTCTGAGTATTTACTGCTTACGAGAATCTTAAAGTTTTTCTA
>CAJWOD010000042.1 GCA_913044145.1 uncultured Nitrospina sp.
TCCTTGAGGGAAAAGGAGATGGAACATTTCATACGCCACGGCACATCAAAGTGGCAGAAGAACCAACGATGGTGGCAGCAGGTGATGTCAACCGTGACAATATTCCTGACTTGATTGTCAATTCGCGAGGGGAAGAAATGTTTGTTGTACTGCCTGGAAATGGGGATGGTAGCTTCAGGAAGCCCATTCCTATAAAAACAGGGAAAGTACCCTTAAACGTTATCCTGGCAGATTTTAATAACGATGAAAAACTCGATGCTGCCGTGACATTGACTTTCGATCAAATGGAAATTTATATGGGAACCGGTGATGGTTATTTTAACAAAGGAGAAACATACCCTTCAGGATCACGCTCTTTTTCTGGGGTAGCAGAAGATTTCAATTCTGATGACAAAATCGACATAGCTCTAGCCACCAGCAGTACTAATTCGAGCTCTATTCGAGTTTTTCTTGGTAACGGCAACGGCACATTTCAAAAACCAATGGCTTACGCCAAAAAACTTGTTCCTCTAGCAGTAATCCTTGAAGATATGAACGAGGATGGAAAGTTCGACCTAGTATTTGCTTCTGGAAAAGGCGACAACTTATATATGCTCTATTCCAAAGGCGATGGCACCTTCTCTGAGCCTATTTCATTTTCAGGCGGTGGAGGACCCTTTGCTCTAACCGCTGGGAACTTTAATCCAGACAAACTAAAAGATATCGCGGTTGCAAATTCCCGTTCCAGCAGTTTTTCATTGGTGGTACGAAACGCCAATGGAAGTTTTCATTACCCCACACGTGACTATATAGTTGATGGAGGTACTGTATTGGCGATCACGAGCGGTGACTATAACCATAGTGGTATGAAAGACATCGCCGTAGCTAGCAATTTTAAAAATACCGTCGAAATCTACCTGCAAAGACGAAGTTTTAAATAACTTCGACTTAAAAAAGAAAATTTTTGTTACTCTCTACAAATGATTAACTACCTGTCTTGCCAATTTTCTCCCGGCGTTAATTTTTCATAACACTTAATTTTCATCAACAACAATCTTGATCTTATTCCTCATTAGAAGGCCGGGTAATTCCTGATTGCTGGAAAATCTTTCCCATCACTCCCATGAAGTTACTTTGTTCCTTCTCAAGTATCTGAGCATTCTTTTTATTTTCATCATAAATGTTCAAGCGGATCTCTTGAGGACGTTCCAACAACCTATCCAAAGCTTTTGCAGTGCTGACCGGTGGGTGACAAGTTCCTTTTTGGCATATATAAACCGTTGGCTCAGTTGAGTTTTTACCCTCAGCCAAAAAAAGTTTTGACTCACCGTGTTCACTCCAAACGACCACCTTATTGGGACGATAATCGGTATGCAACACTTTCCACATTTCATCAAACACTGCGTCCTCTTTAGGCCCGGCAAAAACAACTTCTGTTGGCGAAAGGTTGGATGAACTTAGTGTTGATAATAAACCTGTAAACGCAACTGGGTTCTGCTCCATAAAAACCTGAAATGCTTTGACGGTTTCTTCAGATTTTTCTATGTAGGTTTTATTCCCTGTCAAACGACCCAGTTTTAATAATGCCATGGAGGCAATAGCATTTGAAGAAGGCATAGCTTCATCCGCTGGATTTTTGAGTTTTGTCACCAAGCGCTCTCTCAATTTACCCGATAGGAAAAAACCGCCCTCGTCCTTATCCCAGAATTCCTTGATCATTGCATCCGCGACTTGCCTTGCTTTACTAATCCATTCACTTTGCAAAGAGGTTTCATATAGAGTAATAAGGGCTTCAAAGAAATATGCATAATCTTCCAAACAACCAGCGATACTGCTTTGTCCATCTTTATAGATACGATGTAATTTCCCATCCTTCCATTGCTCCGACCAAATAAATTCAGCACACCGTTTTGCTGTCTTTATATATTTTTCTTCTCCCAATACGGAGTAGCCTGTTGCCAACGCAGTAATCATCAACCCATTCCACGAAGTTATGATTTTTTTATCTGTATCGGGACAAGTTCTTTTTCGCCGGGCCTCAAAAAGAGTTTTCTTTCCTTTTTTTAAGATATGATCCGCTTCGAATATAGGAATATTTTCCATATCTGCAAGGGCTTCCACTTTCATATTTAAATACAAAACATTTCGCCCACCCAATTGGCCTTTTGGGGTCATACCAAAAGCCTTACTAAAAATTTTGGCATGCTTGGGCCCTAAAAGGTTAAGCACTTCCTTTAGTTCCCAGGTATACCAGATCCCCTCTTTTCCATCCGTATCTGCATCCTGACTGGAAAAAAAAGCCCCTTCTTGGGAGGTCATTTCACTCTCCATCCAGAAAAATATTTGCTCTGGAATTTCACGATAAATATCCTGTTTTGTTGCCTGAAACATATCTAGAAACAATTTTGCAAGTAATCCGTTGTCATAAAGCATTTTTTCGAAATGTGGAACTCGCCAGAAGCGATCAGTTGAGTAACGATGAAATCCACCTCCCAACTGGTCGAACACCCCCCCCTCCGCCATTTTGGTTAAACTTTTATCAAGAATATGCAAAGTCTCTTCATCTCCTGTTTCCGCCCAATACCTAAGCATAAGGGTGTAATGCATTGGCTCAGGAAACTTCATTCCTGATCCGAACCCTCCACATTCTTCATCAAACCGTTTTTTAAGTATATCTATTGCCCCCTTAATGAGTTTGCCAGGCTTTACTCCCAGGGATTTACCTGCCTTATTTTGCAAATGGATCTTTTCTAATAAGTTTTGTGATTTAATATCTGTTTGAATTGGGTCATCCGAGAAAAGTTTGTAGGCTTCTTCCAGTATCTGAGGAAATCCGGGTCGATTGAATTTTGGCGTGGGAGGGAAATAGGTCCCACCAAGATAAGGTTTTTGGTCAGGAGTGAGAAATATGCTTAAAGGCCAACCTCCTTGCCCGGTTAATTCTACCAATGCTTTCATATAAATAGCATCGACATCTGGGTATTCTTCCCGATCCACTTTAATGTTAACAAACCATTGGTTCATTAATTCAGCTATTTTCTGGTTTTCAAAACATTCGTGAGCCATGACATGGCACCAATGGCAGGAGGAATAACCAATACTCAAAAATATTGGTTTGTTTTCTTCTTTTGCTTTCTGCAATGCTTCTTGTCCCCAGGGATACCAATCAACTGGATTGGTAGCATGTTGCAACAAATAAGGACTTGTTTCCCTAAACAAGCGAACCTGATGATTAGACAAAACGAAACCTCTTCTGGTTAGGAAAAATTAGAATACTAAAAATCAAGGCGAGAAAAAACAAGAAGAAGGATTTAATTACGGGGGGGGAATAAATTTATTCTTACTATTTTTTTAAGAGGCCGTGCCGGAATTGATGATAAAAATCACGCACACTCTCATATTCATCCAAAGCACTGTCTTCCAATTGTTTTTTATCATCAATTATAAATGAGATCTGATTGACATTATCTTCTGCATTAATTATCACATTTTGTCCGAAGCTTAAAGTCAATAAGGCACCCGGACTCATTAACGTATCTACTGTCCTACCTAACATATTACGGGCTGTAGCGGGACCAAAAAAAGGTAAAACAAGATAAGGCCCGGTAGGAATACCAAAAGAGCCTAAGGCCTGATCAAAATCTTCATTTACATCGCTGATCCCGTATTCTTCACCCGCAACATCTGCATATCCACCAAATCCAAACGCCGTATTGATCACGGTCCGAGCGAGAATACGACCTGATTCCTTGAATTTCAGTTGCAAAATACAGCTTAGAAACTTTGCCGGGAACAGAACGTTGTTATAAAGATTCCTAATACCAATCCTCAAATCCTCATGGACTATATCCCTGTAGCCCCTTACAAAAGGCTCCACAGCATTATCATACATAGCTTCATTTATTCCAAACATCCACCGATTATATCCTTCAAAAGGATCTGAGAGAATAGGGATATCTTTTTCATTTTCGGCAAAGGGATCTTCCATATCCTCATATTCTTCAATTTTTTGAGGCGATCTCTTAGTCCCTTGAGCAGTCTCAATCGAGTTTGGCCAATCACTAGCTTTTGGCAGTTCCTTTTCGAGCCGAATCGTTACATCAGCCGCTTGTACAAATGCATCATTACTAACTTGGGAGATAAAATTAGGAGTATTATTTTCCAGTAACGTGCTTGCGGAACTATTCGCCCAGGAGGATGAAGAGTTTAGGGCAAGAAAGATAGCAACAATTAAAAATATTTTGCTTGCGGACTGAATAGTTTTATTAAACATTATTCCCCTTAAATTAAACTGAAAATGTCTAATTATAACCAACCAAAACACAAAAATTAATTAACAGAGATGATACATCAAAATTTTAAGCTGGAAAACTTATATTTCTTGTAAATTTGCCGATGTTTACAATATTTAATAAAAACTCAGTTTTATAGTAAAAAAGCACTATTCCATGCAGGAATTTGCACCTATTTTTTTATAAGTATTTCAAGGGTTTTTTAACGGCTCTGGAAAGGCTTCGGCTAACCTGCTAATTGAACCTTGTGGCAAGAAAATATTTGCCGCACGCGCCTTTTGGACCTGCTGCCAAGCTTTTTCATAACGTTTAAGGTTGTATAATACATCGACACGCATGGCATACGCCGTACTATTCAATGGATGAAGAGCGATACTTTCATTTAATTTGCCTAAGGATTCCTCATATTTTCCTAATGCATTCAAGGAGGCTCCCCAATAAGCATAAGCATTACTATGTTCTGGATTAATCTCAAGAACTGTGCGGTAGTGTGCGATGGCTTCTTCAAAATTTTTATCCATAGCTAAAGTCAATCCCCAGTAGAGATGGGCTTTTTCATCGGTTGGATCGTTTTTAGCTGCCACAACAAAATGATTAATAGCTTCCTGCGTTTTCTTTAACTTAACTAAAGAAATCCCCCACCAGGTATGAAGCTTTGCATGATCCGGATACTCTTTTGCTACTTTTTCGGCCATATCAACCGCTTCCTGATATTTTCCCAAGGCATTCATTTCGCGAATAGCTTTTATCGGATCAATTTTAATTGTTTGCTTCTTCCCTTTGGGGTTTTGTAATTGTTTAAGACGAGCTTGGGATTTTTTATTAGCTATTTCTTCGGCCCGCACTGCTTCTTCCATTTGATCTTTTGCAGCAAGATACAAAAACCCAACTACAGTAATTACAATACAAAGGAACCAAATGACTTTAAATTTAGTGGGCATCCAATTTGACTTTCAAATATTCGGGATAATTATTCCGGCAGGGCCGCAGACTGTTTGGTGTGAGTATACCTTATATTTCAAAGGATCAAAGTTTCTTTAATAATTTTTCTGCTTTTTCAATCAACTTCTGATCCTCAGATCGGTTCTTAGCTAAATTTAAAAATGACTGAAGATGTTTTCTAGCTACAGATGGAGCATTGTTTTGCAACTGAACCCCTAGATAAAAATGCGCCAAAGAATATTTTGGGTTCCATTTCAAAGATGCTTCAAACTCTTCAATAGCTCGTCGAGGATCTTTCTTAAAGGCATAGGCCAAACCCTTAAAAAGGCTAAGTTCATGATCGCCATCGTACCATTCGAGTGTATCATTTATAATCTTTATGGCTTTATCAGGTTGACCAGAAAAAATATACAATCTTGCTAAACTCAGGCTGCCAAAAACATAAAAGGGGTTCGAGTTTAGTGTATTCAAATACGCTTGTTCCGCTTTTTCGGTCAACTTTAATTCCTGGTAAATATTTCCAATATTCATTTGGGCCAGAATATGTTGTGGATCTAAAGCTAAAACTTTTGCATAGAAATCCAAAGCTTGAGTAATGTCTCCCACGTTGTAAGCTGCTTCTGCTTGCTCTAACAAGGTTGTCATTCGAGCCTTACGTTTTATTTCTTCTATCTGACTTTCAGATCTTTCCAATCGTAAAAGCCTTTTATT
This sequence comes from uncultured Nitrospina sp., assembly GCA_913044145.1. Classification (GTDB taxonomy): domain Bacteria; phylum Nitrospinota; class Nitrospinia; order Nitrospinales; family VA-1; genus UBA8687. Next base: position 5,925 of record CAJWOD010000042.1, read on the forward strand.
TACCCGATTGATAATTTCTGGTTGAATATTTTTAAAGTTGACGAATTCCGGCTCCAACTTAATAAAAGGGGTTAGCTGTCTTACGAGCAGGTCTCTTTCATCTTTATAAACATATTCCGGCGCATTGAACTCCAAAAATGAGTTGTCATCAGTATGCAGAATAGTGTTTTTACTAAACTCTACAAGGCTTGGGCGAGACATGATCATTAAACTCATTAAATCAGGCACATTCCTAATACCGATATGCGCAAAATCTTTTCCTGTAATTTCATTTTTTAAATATTTTTGAGTTTTTTCAAACGATAGTCGATATTCCTGTTCAGAACCTATCAACAAATAATCATCCCCGGCTATCGATTCCCACATCGTTACAAATGGAAATTGCTCGGTGAACGAGCGAATGATAGATTTGAAGCTATCTGGCGACATATTGGTATGCACCCAAATACAAGCGAGTCCTCCCGGGTTCAACCTCTTTTTTAGTAGATCGAAAAAGTCGACCGTGAATAAAGCCCCTACCCCAGATATCCAAGGATTAGAAGGTTCGGAAACGATCACATCATAAGATTTTTTTGATAGCGCAATATGATTTCGCCCATCTTCGAGTAATATAGAAAGCCTTTCATCATTTAAAGCATTATGGTTAAATGGGTCAAAAAACCTTGATCCTTCTATGACTGCAGGTGAGATTTCTACGAGATTAATTTTATCTACCGGAAACTGTTCGACTGCTCCCAAAGTAATTCCACTCCCCTGACCGATCACCAGGGCGGATTTAGGATTTTCATGAAAAAGCATTGGCAAATAGCCCGATAACAACTGAGTTCGCATATCCAAGGCTAAAGACGCATCCGTTTTTCCATTTACACGCAGGAAAATATTCCCCGAAGCAGAAAGTTCGGTAGTTACCGTTGTATGAACACCCTCTTTAAAAAATAGAATCTTATTTTTCTTTAACTCCGCCTCCTTTAAATCTCCAATCCGGTAAGGCATGAAAGAACCGCTAGAAATAACAGACCTGTCCCACGGGGCTATCCAGTTTGCAAAAAACACACAGAAAATGAATACACCCGGTAAGCCATATATTTTCCAGTTAAAACTAAGTTGCGATCCAAGTGCCAAAAGGGTGATACCTAAAAGAACATTTAGAAAAACCATACTAAGAATAGTGGCCTGTATTCCCAGCGTGGGAATCAAAACAAAACCCCCCATGAACGAACCTATTATCGCACCAACGGTATTGAAGGCATAAGCCCTACCTACATTTTGACCTACCGTTTCCAATTTGGTTGCCAATATTTTGATTACAATTGGAAACTGGGCTCCCATAAAAAAAGTTGGAATAAAAAGAAGCCCAAGAATTGTTATAAAATTGGCTCCTTGCATGATGTGAAATTGTTGCCCTAAATTCTCATATACCCATCTATTTACAAAAGGGATGCGGCCAAAAAGAGGAATAATAAATAACGAAGAAAGTCCTATTATTATTTGAGTTACCCCAAAACCTCTTATTAGATACTTTATCCTATACAGAAGATTTGAGGTCGTTACTGTACCCACCGCTAACCCAAAAATAAATATCGCAAGAATGAGGCTGAATGCATATACCGAAGAGCCCAGCAACAAGGACAAAATTCTTGTCCAAGTTACTTGGTAAACCAAAGCCGCCAATCCAGAAACAGCAAAACTCAGCAGTATAAACAGATCACGTTTTTGAAGGGAAGCGCCCACTTCTTTAGAAGGAGGAGCTAAATAAGATAAACGCTCTTTCAGTGGCGGCTTGAATATAAAGTAAATTAGTAAAGCGATACAAATATTGGCAACAGCAGCCACGCTTATTGTTGACTGCACTCCTAAAAACCGCATAAAAACAAAAGCTGAAGCTAAAGCACCCACAACTGCCCCAAAGGTGTTGATGGAATATAACCTACCTACATCTTTTCCTATAAAGTTTTCATCACGGGAGACAAGTTTACTGAGGACTGGAAGGGTGGCACCCATAAAAGTTGCAGGAATAATTAGCAGAAAGCCACATACAAGAAATCTCACCAAACTAGTTTGAGTGTAAGAATCCCCAAGGTTCAGATAAATCCACTGAAACAAAGGGAGTGCAAGCTCGATGAGCAAGGGGATGAACAAACAATATAGACCAATACCAGCTTCGAGAATCGCATATGCTGCTAGTGGATTGAAGTCCCGGTCAATGATCTTACCTCCAACAAAACTACCTAGAGCTAAGCCACCCATGAATGCTGTTAAAACTGTTGATATGGAGTAATGGGTATTACCCATTATCAAGGTAAGCAAACGGGTCCACACAACCTCATAGACGAGGCCTGTGACACCTGACACGAAAAAAAATAAGAAAATCCAAATTCGGGAAGGGAGTTTCAGCGGAGTTTCTCCACTCTTAACAACCGGGTCAATATTGGTTAAGCATGAAAGTCAAATATAATGCTTTTTAGTTTTTATGAATGTTTTTAAGGCAGCTTCGTACCTAAAATATTCGTTTATTTTTATTTTAATTTGGAACGACCGCAACGAAAACCGACGATACTGTCCTTACGGCCCGGTGAAGCCGCAAACCGCTTTGAAGTTCGTATATCGACGCTCCTCGCATCCCATGAGCCGCCTTTAAATACATGGTTTTTCCCGGTCTCGGGTCCTGTTGGATTCATAATAGGTGCGCTTTTGTAATAAAACTGGTCGTAGAAATCACTCACCCATTCTGAAACATTCCCAGCCATGTCGTATACCCCGTAAACACTTCTTCCCATAGGGTATTTCCCTACTGGCCCCATGTATTTGTATCCATCTCCTGTACCCGCAAAGTTTGCACGCTTTGGAAGCACCTTATTTCCCCAGGGGAAGTTGAGACCATGCGTTCCTCTCGCTGCTTTTTCCCATTCGGCTTCTGTAGGAAGTCTCTTGCCAGCCCAAGTACAATAATTAACAGCATCATGCCAGGAAACTCCCACCACCGCATGACTAGGCACTTCCATCACCTTGTGATCCCCCGGAAAAAAAGGAACCGATGGTTTTACATAATTGGCCGCTTTTCTATACTTATTATATGCCTTTACGCTTACCTCATATTTATCTATATAAAAAGCATCCAAATAGATTTCCTGCTCCGGTTTCTCATCATATCCGCCTGAGTCTGATCCTCTTGTGAAAACTCCCTCAGGAATCAAAACCATTTCGCGGCCATCATCACCCACCATGGTTTCATAAATGCTAAAATCTCGATTATCAGAAACCTCCACAGCATTGGTTTTTTTTGACATTTGTTGTACTCTTTCGTCATGATCGATTGACTTTTTGATCTCCCAAATTATGACGAGCAGAAATAATATAGAGATGACAAAACAAAAAATGACCCCTACCATTAAATTTTTATCACGCATTAGCTACCACGA
>CAJWOD010000043.1 GCA_913044145.1 uncultured Nitrospina sp.
ACCTTTGGATGCCAAATGAACGTGGCAGATACAGACAGGATGGAATTCATCCTATTCCATTCAGGTTACCGTCGGACCTGGGAAAAGGAAGACGCCGATCTGATTCTGGTTAACACATGTTCAATACGTGAAAAAGCCGAGCAAAAAACATTTTCATTATTTGGTGGTCTCAAGCCTTTAAAGGCGATTAAACCCGACCTCATTCTTGGCTTAACAGGTTGTATGGGTCAACAAGATGGCGAAAAAATGTTAAAACGGATGCCTTTTTTGAATTTTGTATTGGGGCCCGATCAAATAGAAGGTATAGGGAAAGCGGTCAACCGAGCGCGTGAATCAGAAAAATCGTTTGTTTGGACCGGGTTTGATTCGGAAAAAATATATTCCATACCAGAAATTCCAGGTGATCTTCCCCAAAAACCTGGTCCCAGTGCTTTTGTAAACATTATCAAAGGTTGCGATAAGTTTTGCACTTTCTGCATTGTTCCCTTCACCCGAGGCAGAGAGAAATCACGCGAACCTAATGAGCTTTATCAAGAAATTAGTCACCTAATTAAACATGGAGCTAAAGAAATTATTCTCCTTGGTCAAAATGTTAATTCTTATGGAAAACGCGGTCTGAGCAATCCCATACCTTTTCATGAACTTTTATACAGAATAAAAGAAATACCAGGATTGCAAAGATTAAGATTTACTACAAGTCACCCAAACGATTTCACACGAGAAACTATTCGTGCATATCGCGATCTCGATGTACTGGTGAATCATTTGCACCTCCCTATTCAAAGCGGGAATAACGAAGTTTTAAAATCCATGCGTCGCGATCACACAGTTGAAGAGTATCTAGAACTGATTGATGAATTAAAATCCGGGGTGCCTGATGTTTCTTTGACAACAGATATTATTGTTGGCTTTCCAGGTGAAACAGATGCTCAGTTTCAAGATACTATGAAAATTATGGAGCGGGTCGGTTATAGCAGTAGTTTTATGTTTTCATACAGCCCCAGACCTGGAACTCCGGCCAATGAGTTCGAAGATTCAGTTCCCGAAGAAACAAAAAGACAAAGGCTACAGGAAATCATTCAACTGCAAAATCGAATAACGGAAGAGCAGGGAAAAACATATAAAGGAAAAACAGTAGAAGTGTTAATCGAAGGTAAATCATCTCGCCCCGGCTACTCTTTTAAGGGAAGAAACCCACAATACTGGAACGTACATGCAAAAGGAACTGAAGGAAGGCACCAACCTGGCGATATGGTGCAAATTCGTATCGAACAAACATCAGGCCATAGCCTGAGCGGAGTTATTCAATAGATTGCGATCTGGGAATATATTTCTTCTTCAAGCATTGTAAGCTGAGGAGCAACGACTTTAAGAGCGACTTTTAAGTCACGAATGAATTTAAGATCTGGCGGTTCATCGCATATAGAAAATCGAGGCAAAGAATCGTTGCAAAATTGGTCGAGCTCAATAATCTGGTTTAATATCTCCGCTGGTAAATCCTCTAGCCCCACATCCTGATCTTCCAGAAATCTCATTATTCCAATCAGACTCATTTTAATATCAACGCATTGTTCTCGCAGGTTGGAAATAAGAATCGATTCTTTGGTCTTCAAATCTTTACAAATTTTAAATAAAAGTTCCCGCAAGCTCCCATAAAAAACTTCATGCTGTTTTTTGTCTTTAAACAAATCCCCCTGGCCGCCAAATAAAAGAAAAAAAACGATTTCCAATTTATATTTATCTGAGGACATGACGGTATAGAGAATGGCTTTGAATTCCTGTGCACCAAAAGAAAGTTCCAAATCCTGAAAAATTTTATCTAGAGTACCCAAGTCTCCTTTGATAGTTCGACGCTGGTTGCTTCGCACAGACTGTTCTGACTCAGACTTCCAAACTGGAATCATTTGAACACCTCCTGTTTCACGAGCCACCACCGTCCATTCCTGCAGGGATTCAAGAAAATCCGTCACAGAAAAAACATCGATATTTTTCAATATTTCTTGTTCAAGCGAAAAAAGAACTCGTAATAACTGCTTTTCGAGTCCTTCAGAACAGAATTTTTCATCCTGACTCAGAGGGTACATTTGGCTCGCAAGGGCAAGGTAAAGGGAACGTTTACGCAAGCGACCTGATCGCAATTGCTTGGAGGAGTATGGCCGAACCTGGAAAATATTCTTTTCTAAATCAACAAGATTTATCAAAAGGGCATCTCCCGGTTTACTACCAAATCTCTTATAACAAACATCCATATCCCAGGCTGTAACTTTCATATAACTTTTACCCGGAACTTTTTCATTTAATTTTATTTCTTCAGGAAAATTTCCGCAGTACTGATAGAATGAAGCGACATCCTGAATAAAAAAAGTTTTCTTTGATTTTTTAATCTCATTACCATCAGGGTCCAGAAAGATTAGATCTTCTTCTTGCCGATCCGCCAAAAGGAATGGCATGAGGCGATGCCCAGGAATCAACATTCCCTGCTTCAACTCCCAAGTTCCCAGTTGAAATGAAAGAGAAACATGACTGATTTTCTCAATCACTGCTCGACAAGACACAAAATCATTTTCATTTATGCCAATTAAATAATGGTGATTGAGTAAAATTCGTCTAACCTTTTTTAAAGCAGCTTCTGAAATCTCTTTTTCCCATCGGCTTTCGAGGTTTTTCGAGAAATCATTGATCGTAAAAAAGCCTTTAGATTCTCGAATTATTTCTTCGGTTAATTTGTAGAGTGTTAATTTTTTTGCCATTTACGGTTGGGTTTCAGAGTTGCAGAATAAATGATCCTATAGGAAGAAGGAGCAAGGAGACCTTTTTAAAAAGGCAGATAAACAATATCACAAAAATATTCGAGTGTTAAGCAAACGATTCGCACATTTCAGTAAAACCAAAAGATTTGATTTTGAAATATTGTGAGGCTAATATTATATCCAATCTATTTGCCTAATTTTTTAGCTGGAGACTTCACATGGCCTTAAATCTGGAACCGATATATCGGGACATTTTTGCAAAATTAAAAACCCGAAAAAAATTCATTATTCGCTCTATAGAAAAGAACCTGTTGACAATAGAACAAGATGAAGAAATCTGCGGACAAAAAGAGCCTAAGGTTTTTGAATTCAAAAGTCCCAAGGAGTTTGAGGAATTTATCCATAGCGAAAATACAATAGAAGCCGATATCATCAGGCAACTGGAAGGAAATAAGATGCCTTATCGCTAAGGCAGACTATTTGCCCCTCAACTTCGTAACCCATACCCCAGTATTTAAGCACCCGGTATTTTCTGAGCGGTGGATAAGCTATTCTCAGAATAGCTTTCATTCTTAATTGACTATTCGAATCTTTTTAAAACTATTGCCGAATTTTTTGATCCAAATGAAATGCAATTACTTATAGCAATGTTAATTTTTTTTTCTCGACCAAAATTTGAAACATAATCCATATCGCATTCTGGGTCTGGATTTTCCATATTTATCGTTGGAGTCATAAATCCATTCTTTAGGGAAAGTGCAGAAACTGTGACCCCAAGAGCTCCTGATGCGCCTTGCGGATGACCGACCATCGATTTGGTTGAACTGGAGGGAATGTTCATTGCCTTACCGTTGAAAGTATTTTTAACCGCCATAGTTTCGACTTTATCGTTGATCAACGTAGAAGTACCATGGAAATTAATATAATCAACCTCGTCCTCATTGGTCCGAGCATCTTTAAGTGCAAGCCTTAAAGCTCGCGCAGATTGTTTGCCATCCGGCATAATAGCTACTCTATGATAGGCATCACAAGTAGTTCCGTACCCAACCAATTCAGCAATAATATTTGCGCCTCTTTTTTTAGCGTGTTCTAGTTCTTCAAGAATAATCATCCAACAACCTTCTGCTAGAACAAACCCCTCGCGATCCCGGTTGAACGGACGGGATCCACGGGAAGGATCATCGTTATAATTTATTGGGTTGGCTTTCATTCTTTCAAAACCCTGCATCATCGCAGGAGTAACACAAGACTCCACTCCACCACTAATAAACCAATCTTCCTGGCCATAACGAATAGTGTTGAATGCATAACCTATAGCATCGGTAGAGCTCGTGCAACCATTTGAAATCACATGACTTCGCCCTTGAAAGCCGAAACGCATAGAAATTTCACTGGAAAGCATCCCCACTAGGGAATTTGAAATTGCATAAGGGCTAATTTTGTTTTTATGTTGTGAAAAATATATTTCGAACTGTTTTTCTGAAAAGTCGAACCCAGAACCCCCGCTCCCAACAAGCACACCAAGAGATTCAAAGTCTTCTTCAGAAAAGGAACCAAGATCAATACCTGCACTTTCAAGGGCTTCCTGGGTTGCTGCAACGGCAAGTGGCACCGTACGTGGTAATTTTTTTAAGTCGTTGGAAGAATAATAAAGAGAAGGATCGAAGTTAGTCACCTCACCGGCAATCTGACAAGCCAAGTTTACAGGATCAAAACTTGTAATGCGGTCAATACCACTTATTCCTTTGCAAGTATTTTCCCAGAATTCTCTTTGTCCTATCCCGTTTGGGCTTACAGCACCCAAACCAGTTACCACAACTCTACGAAGCATATATTTGAATCAGCTTTCTGTTTGAACTTGATTTTAGAAGTTATGTTAACATAGCAGGGCCAAATTGAACAAGGTTACACCTTAAGACAAAAATCATACCCGCGGTAATTCGCCGCTAAGCTATTAACCAACTTGTTTTCACTTAAACATAAAACAGGCCAGATGTTTGTTTCGGGGTTCGATGGTACCAGTCTCAATTCCCGGACAGAAAAGCTGATTTCTGAACAAGGTATTGGCGGATTGATTTTGTTTGAACGCAATTTCGAGAACCCTAAGCAACTGAAAAGTCTAATTGAAGATTTACAATCCCTTACAGCATCAAATTCTCCGCCCTTATTTATATCGGTAGATCAAGAGGGTGGTCGAGTAACGCGATTGAAGAAAAACTTTACGCAGTTTCCTCCCATGTCCTGCCTAGGAAAAGCAGGCTCTGATGATTTAGCTTACCGTTTTGGCATGGCTATGGGAAAAGAAATGCGAGCCGTGGGAATAAATATGGATTACGCCCCCGTATTGGATGTCCATTCAAATCCCGAGAATCCTATCATTGGGAAACGTGCTATAAGTTCCGACCCTGATATGGTGGCTCGATTGGGTTGCAAGATAATTCAAGGTTTCCAAGATGCGGGTATCGTCCCAGTTGGCAAGCATTTTCCAGGACATGGAGACACCTCCCAAGATTCACATTTGACTTTGCCACGGGTAGCCCGAAACAAAGAATCATTAGAGCAAATTGAACTAGTTCCTTTTTCCAAAGCTTTCCAAAAAGGACTGGACGTAATAATGACCGCACATGTGGTTTATCCGGCATGGGATAAAAATTCCGCTGCTACGTTTTCAAAAACTATTTTGAGGGATTTACTTAGAAAGAAAATGCATTTTGAAGGATTAGTCATGTCAGATGATTTGGAAATGCAGGCAGTAACACAAACTCTAGATGAAATACCCACTTTGGCTATAAATGCTGGTATTGATTTGTTCCTTATTTGTCACGATCTCTCAAAAGTCACCAAGCTACAAGACACCTTGATCAAGGAAATAGAAATAGGAAAAATCCCCTATGAAAATATAAATCAGTCACTTAATAGAATACTAAAAACCAAGCAAAAACTTACCAGCTTTATGAAAAATGCAATGGATCTTGAACAGATCCTTGAAGAGAATAAGAAACTTGCTACAGAAATGCGTACCCACCTAGTTTAATAAGTAAAGTCGCTAAAAAGATTTTTGATTTGAACTGACCTTGGAAAGTAGTTAATTTACTTTTCTACTAAAGTAACGGGGTCCTGCATTTTTAATTTATACAAATTGTAATAAAGGTTTTTGTTATCCATTAATTCTTCGTGTTGACCCGTTTCGACGATCCTACCCTTTTCCAAAACAATAATCTGGTCAGCTTTATGAATTGTGCTAAGGCGATGGGCCACAATAAAAGTGGTTCGACCTTCCATCAACTTTTCCACTGCTTCCTGAATTAAAGCCTCTGAACAATTGTCTAAAGAAGATGTCGCTTCATCCAGCACCAGAATTTTTGGGTTTTTTAAGATTGCTCTTGCTATAGCAATCCTTTGCCTCTCCCCCCCTGATAACTTGGCTCCTTTTTCTCCAACTATGGTTTTATAGCCATTTTCAAGATCCAAAATGAAATCGTGAGCATTAGCTTTTTTCGCAGCATCTTCAAGTTCTTGATCTGTAGCATCTAATTTTCCATACAGAATATTTTCTTTCACTGTTCCGCCAAACAACAACGTCTCTTGAGGAACCAATGCAATCTGATTAAGAAAACTTTTCCTGTCTAAACTTCGAATATCATGTTCATCCAGTCGAATGCTCCCTTGACTGGCATCGAAAAATCTATGTAATAGTTTTATGACGGTCGATTTTCCCGCTCCACTAGGCCCCACCAACGCCACAGTTTGCCCCGGTCGAACATCAAAGCTTATATTGTGCAAGATTTCAAATTCTTGACGATAACCAAATGAGACATTTTCAAATTGAATACGGCCCTTAATATTTTCTAAAAATATTGGATTTTCAGGGTTATCAATAGCAGGGGCAGTATCTAAAATTTCATAAACCCTTCTAATCGCTCCGGATGCTTCCTGAATTTGCGTATAAAGACGGACAAAAGTTCCGATTGGACCTGCAACAATCAAAGCGTAAAGAAAAAATGCGGCGAGCTCTCCTGGTGTCGTTACACCCGACATTACTTGATAACCTCCATACCAGATCAAAACCGCAGACACCATAAAAGTAAGCCCAAGAATGAAAGGGCCGAAAAAAGATGAAATCTTAAGCTTGTCTACCGCCCTTTCAAATGCAGTTTCAATTTCTTTCTTGAATCTTTCCCGCTCATAATTTTCTCGGGTAAAAGATTTTACAATCTTGATCGATGAAGCAACTTCTTCCAAAACGACAACAGCTTTAGCAACCTGATCTTGTAAATTTTCAGAAAAAAGCCTCAAACGCTTCCCAAATACCCTGGCAAAAATCATCAAGGGAGGTAGAATCAATAGTATGAGTCCGGTCAATTTCCAGTTCAGATATAAAATAATTGCCATAGCTCCAATAAGTGTGATGCTTTGTCGTAACAAAGCTACTGGAATGGAGACCAAGGCGTTCTGAATAACCGAGATATCATTATTCATTCGTGAAAGAATTTCGCCTACACGGCGTTCTTGAAAAAATTTCAGAGATAAAGATTGGATGTGAGAAAAAAATTCAATACGAAAATCTGTCGTCATTCTGTGACCAACAAATCCAAAAACATAGTTATGAGTTACCGCAAAGACTGCCTGTAATATGATGATAAAAAATAAATCCCACGCAAGTCCATCGAGAATCTGGCTATCTTTAAGAACCACTACTGCATTGATCATATTACGAACGATCAAAGGCAATACAAGATTGACCAATGAAGTGAGGGTTAAACAAATGAACGCAAAAACCAAGCTTTTGGTATAGGGTCTGGCATATTTTAAAATTTTTCGAAATTCTTTCATAAACAAAAGGTAGCAGTTTTGTTATTTCGAAGGCTTTTAGCCAATGGCTTGCATAAATCGTTTGGTAATTTCTTCAGGAGTATGGGTTACCCGCCCAGTAGAGGGGTCGAAACAAGGTTTAACCTTGATAAGTAAAAAATTTGGTCCGGGTAATTCTTTTAATTTTAGAAATGCTAATTTTATTTCATCTTTTTTTTCAACCCTAATAGTATTTTTATAACCCGAACTTTTCGCAACGTTTTCTAACTGCACCTTGCTTGAGAGTGATCTCTGATTTCCCGTTGACTCATATACCTCATTATCAATGACTACATGGATCAGGTTTTTGGGTGCTTCCCCAGCAATCATGGCCAATGTACCCAAGGCCATCAGCACATTTCCATCACCATCAAAAATGATTACTTTCTTTTCAGGTTTGCATAAGGCAACCCCCAAACCAATTGAAGAGGCTAACCCCATCGACCCAATCATATAAAAATTGGCTTCACGATCCTTAAGGGCAAACGATTCACGGCAAATAAAGCCGTTGGCATGAACCACTGGTTCGTCATCTTTTATAAGTGGCAACAACTCCTGAAATGCTTCAGTGCCTTTCATCAAACAACCCTTTTTCAACGATCAATGTGTAGGGCAATTTCTCTTCATAAATTTTCTTTTTTGCCTTTTTAAGAACCTCTGCATAATTTTCTTTATTGAGTAAGGAATACTCCATCCTTGCTGTTTGCAAAAGTTTCTTATCAATGTCACCCATAATAATATGTTCGGGGGCATCCTTCCCATCTTTTCCACGCCAACTCATAATCACCAGAATGGGAATATTATAAATTAAATTTAGCGAGGTGAACGCATTAAGGCTATAACCTAATCCCGAATTCTGCATAAGTAGAACAGGCATTGTTCCTGAAAGGTAGGCACCTGTACATAATCCTACAGCTGCATCTTCGCGTACCGCAGGAATATAGCGGGCTTCTTCTTGTCCTTCCAGTTCATAAATCAGTCCAGATAATAAAGAGCAGGGCACTCCAGTAAAAAATTTATAGCCCTCCTGGATTAAGCAGTTAATAAATGACTGGGATGTTAGGGGAAACATATTCAAACTTTTACCAATTTTGGATATTTCGCTCGCCACCATATTCGCCCTGGAGCTTGTGAATGAGCTTAATATATTCTTTGATTGATTCTTCACCCTTGAATTCCACACCAATTTCTTTGGCAGCCTGATTTGACATTGGAACTCCTTCATCTCCCATAACACCTTCACACTCACCAAATGAATCAATGGTTTCGGCAATCATCTTCCCTAGAGTCAGGTTATGTATATGACCATCAATAAGGTGATAAATTTTTCCTGCTGTCTCTGAATTACCTAATACACATTGAATGCCTTGAACTACAGAATCCACCGAAACATATTTTGTGCTTCCCTTTAGATCAACATTGTAATTCGTGGCCAGATAGTCAATTGTTTGAAACCATTCCGATTTATCAATTTGAGGGCGCACACCATAAATTGTTACAGGACGCAAAATGGTGATATCAAATGCTCGACTTTTTTGGAATTGAAAACAAAATCCTTCTATAGAGTTTTTAATTGATCCATAAAGATTATGCGGACGCACAGGATGATTCTCATCCATTGGATTATCTTTATTGACCGTGGGAAGCATTTCACCAAAAACAAGACAGGAGCTCATAAAAATAACTTGTTTTACTTTGGCTTTACGCGCTTCTTC